>NZ_LZIX01000001.1:0-97032 GCF_001666955.1 Mycobacterium sp. E735
GTTGCCGCGTGCGTCGGCCCCGATGACGGTCATCACGTGCTGACGTTTCCGTTCCCATCCGGACCAGTTCAGGTCGGCCGGCCCGCGGCAGGTGACCTACTCGGTCACCGGCACCAAGGCGCCCGGGGACATCATCTCGGTGACCTACGTCGACGCGTCCGGGCGGCGGCGTACGCAGCACAACGTGTACATCCCGTGGTCGATGACGGTCACGCCGATCTCGCAGTCCGACGTGGGCTCCGTCGAGGCGTCCAGCCTCTTCCGGGTCAGCCGGCTCAACTGCTCGATCACGACGAGCGACGGAACGGTCCTCTCGTCGAACACCAACGACGCACCGCAGACGAGCTGCTGATGGTCAGCAGGTATTCGGCGTACCGCCGCGGCGACGACACCATTTCGCCGGACGTGATCGACCGCATCCTGATCGGTGCGTGCGCGGCGGTCTGGCTGGTGTTGCTGGGGGTGAGCGTGGCCGCGACCGTCGCGCTGGCGGACTTGGGCCGCGGCTTTCACAAGGCGGCCAGCAACACGCATTCCACCTCGTGGGTGCTGTATGCCGTGATCATCGTGTCCGCGCTGATCATCGCCGGGGCGATTCCGATGCTGATACGGGCGCGCCGGATGGCCCAGACCGACCCGGCCGCCCGGGGGATGACCGCGCCCAGCAGGCCGCCGGTGCGGCTGATGTCGCAGGCGCCGCGCACCGCGGCCGAGCGGGCGCGGCAACCGCGGCCCCAGGCGCCGGCTCCGGCGGGAGATTCCGACTGGTCGGGTGAGACCGTCGATCGGGTCTGGTTGCGCGGCACCGTGCTGTTGGTGACCGCGCTGGGCGGGGCGCTGGTCGCGGTGGCGACGGCCACCTACCTGATGGCCGTGGGCCACGACGGCCCGTCCTGGGCCGCGTACGCAGTCGCCGGTGTCGTCACCGCCGGGATGCCGGCGATCGAATGGCTGCACGTTCGCCAGCTGCGCCGGGTCGTCGACGCGGGGTAGGCGCCGGTCAGGACGCCTTGCCGTACCGGCGAACCGATTCGTCCTCGCCGAAGGTGCCGGTGTGTTGCGCGCCGTTGGCGTCGCGGCCGAAGAACGTCCAGCGCCGCGGGGTCGTCTGCGGTCCGCTGATCATCTTGACGGTGTAGCGCAGCTGCGTGGGACGCAGCGTGCCGATGATGTCGCCGACGCGGATCTTCGAGGGATGGATCTCTGGCGCGTCGGCCCAGTCCTGTATTGCCATTACGCCCGTCCTCACCGTTTCGGCCCCCCGCTCACCAGGACAGCGCCACGGTCAGGCACCCACAACTCTAGTGGACCGGCGGGGCCGAGCCGGTTGCCGCGACACCGGGGCGATTCCGGCGTCGGTGGGGTCACCCTGGCCGTCCCGACAGGTCACCGGGGGCGTAGCGTCGACGGCGAGCCGTTTCGTTGTCAGCGGTGGTCCGTGCGATCGGTGCGGGTGCCACCCACGGGCAATGCGATTCCTCCGTCCGCCCCGCGCCCGCCGGGGCGAACGACGCCGACGTGAAGGAAACCGCCCGTGGATGCCACAACCGGCCACGACCGCCGAGCCCGTCGATGAGCGCGCCGGAACGCCGACGTCGAGCCAACCCCGTCCGGCTGTCGGTGGGGCGTGAGCTCGGGCGGGCGATCGACGGCGCGTGGTGGCCACGCGCGGACCGCATCACCAACGAGTTGCCCGAGCTGATCGCCGTCCTGACCCCGTTGCTTGGGGAGGTCGAGTCCATCAACGTCAACTGGCCACCGCTGCAGCGGCCGCCCGACCTGAACTGGTCCGGATGGGAACGGAAACGTCAGCACGTGATGACCGTCATCGGGGCCGACGCACGCGTCAACCTGCTGGTCATCCCGTACGCGACCTACAGCGCGCTCGCCCTGATGGTGTTGCGCTGCGCGGCCGACCTACCCGTCGAGGCGCGCGACCAGGTGAAGCCGGCGTTTCTGACCGCCGGCTCCATCCTGCGGGCCGCGCACCAACAGTGCGGCACGGCTGTCACCGAACCAGCGCGAGGCTAGTGGTGCTCGCCGTTCTTGCCGTTTGAACCGACGGTGCTCTCCTGGTGCTCGCGCAGGGCGGTGAGGGCGCGTTGCTCCGAGCTGTGTGCCGCCTCGCGCAGCGCCGCATCCTCCGACACCGGGTCGGCGAACAGGAAGCTGCCGTGCCCGGGTGAACCCGCCGAGCCCAGCTTGTTCATCCGCTTCGGCAGTGCCGCGCCCTGATACTCGAGCGGTAGCGGGTGGCCGTGGTCGTCGACCGGGCCGAGCGGCTGATGCAGCTCGATGTACGCGCCATGCGGCAGCCGCTTGATGATGCCCGTCTCGATGCCGTGCGCCAGCACCTCCCGGTCGCTGCGCTGCAGCGCCACGCACCACCGGTAGGCGATGAAGTAGACCACCGGCGGCAGGACCACCATTCCGATGCGGCCGATCCAGGTCGTCGCGTTCAGCGAGATCTGGAACTTCAACGCGATGATGTCGTTCATCGCGCTGAGCGTCAGCACCATGTAGAACGCGATCGCCATCGCACCGATCGCGGTGCGCACCGGGGCGTCACGCGGCCGCTGCAGCAGGTTGTGGTGGGCGTAGTCGCCGCTGAACCGCTTCTCCAAGAAGGGGTAGACGATCAGCAGGACGAAGATCAGGCCCATCAGCAGCGCCACCCAGACGGGCGCCGGGATGGTGTGGTGCCAGAAGTAGAACTCCCACGGCGGCCAGATACGCGCCAGGCCCTCGGTCCACATCATGTAAAAGTCGGGCTGTGAGCCGGCGGAGACGTGAGATGGCTTGTAGGGGCCCAGGTTCCAGATCGGGTTGATCTGCAACAGCCCACCCATCAGTCCGAGCACGCCCACGATCGCGGCGAAGAACGCGCCGGATTTCACCGCGAAGATCGGCATCACGCGCACGCCCACGACGTTCTGCTCCGTGCGGCCCGGGCCGGGGAACTGGGTGTGCTTCTGGAACCAGACCATCGCGAGGTGCAGCCCGATCAGCGCCAGGATGATCCCGGGGAGCAGCAGGATGTGCAGCGCGTACATCCGCGGGATGATGGTGCCCACCGTCGCGCACTCGTTGCCGATGCCGCCGCAGGGGAAGTCGCCGCCGAACAGCGCCCAGTGCAGCCAGGTGCCGATCACCGGCATCCCGAGCGTGATCGAGGACAGCGCGGCGCGCAGGCCGATACCCGACAACAGGTCGTCGGGCAGCGAGTAGCCGAAGTACCCCTCGAACATCGCCAGGATCAGCAGCAGCGAGCCGATCACCCAGTTCGCCTCGCGGGGCCGCCGGAACGCGCCGGTGAAGAAGATGCGGGCCAGGTGGACCATGATGGAGGCGGCGAAAATCAAAGCGGCCCAGTGGTGTACCTGCCGAACGAACAGGCCGCCACGCACCTCGAACGAGATGTCCAGGGTCGAGGCGAACGCCTTGGACATGTCCACGCCGCGCAGCGGCTGGTAGGCGCCGTTGTAGGTGACCTCGGCCATGGACGGGTCGAAGAACAGCGTCAGGTACACGCCGGTGAGCAGCAGCACGATGAAGCTGTACATCGCGATCTCACCCAACAGGAACGACCAGTGCGTCGGGAAGACCTTGTTCAGCTGCCTGCGCACCGCCGCCGAGGGGTGATAGCGAGTGTCGATGTCCTCGCCCTGACGGGCCAGAACATCGCCGATCTTCGGCGGTTTCGGGGGACTCAGTTTGGGACTCATGTTGTCGTCCTCTCCCAGAATGCCGGTCCGACGGGTTCGACGAAGTCACCGTTGGCGACCAGATACCCGTTGGAGTCGATCGTGATGGGCAGTTGCGCCAGCGCACGGGCCGCCGGGCCGAAGATCGGCTTGGCGAAGTGCAGGGCGTCGAACTGCGACTGGTGGCAGGGGCACAGGATTCGGTAGGACTGCTCCTCGTACAGCGACGCGGGGCAACCGAGGTGCGAGCAGACCTTGGTGTAGGCGAACAACTCGCCGAAGTTGAAGCTCTCCTGGCCCTGGCGCTTGACCACCCGCGGCATGTCCGTGGGCCGGATCCGGATGAGCATCACGGGGTTTCGGACGCCCTGGTTGATCGCCCGCAGCTTCTCCTGCGATTCCGGCGTGGTGCCGTCACCGTCGGATTCCCGCCACGGGAACACGGTCTCCATGCCGCCTGCGTCGAGGTCTTCGGGCCGCATCTTGATGAACGGCGACGCGCCTGCGGAGCCGGTGGCCCGCGCGAGGAAGATGGTCTCGCCCGCGTACCGCGGGGTCCACCCGGACGTCCACAGCACCGCCTTCTTCCCGTTTGCGGTGGGCACCACCGGTTTCCACGGGTTCTTGATCAGGCCGCCGGCGAAGGCCACCAGGGTCGACAGGCCGAACGCGCCGAGGCCCAGCCCCAGCGACGCCCCGATCACCTTGCGGCGGCGGACGGTCGAGCCCTCCAGGGCGTCGGTCAGGTTCGCTACCACCGTCTTGCGGTCGACGTCCCGCGAGGCGCCGTCGTGGCGCTGCTGGATCGAAATCTCTTCCGGGATAAACCGTTTCTGGTAGAGGATGGTGCCGATCGCGATCGACAGGATCGACATCCCGAAGGTCAGCCCGTACAGCGGGGTGGCCAGGTCGTAGAGCAGGCTGCCCGCGGCGCTCTTGGGCTTGTACTCCCACGGCCAGAACAGGAAGACCAGCAGCAGCGCCAGGCCGAAGCCGCCGCCGAGCAGCAGCCACAGGGCGACCCCACGCTCGGCGCGCTTCTCGGCCTTGGTGCCCTCGACGGGCCAGCGGGGTTCCTTGACGATCGTCTCGACGCCGTCGAGCTTGCCGCCCAGCGCCACCAGCTCGTCGCGCGACATGGCCGCCAGCGCGGCGTCGTCGGGTTCCCTCTCGCCGACACCATGGGCGGTTCCGCCGGTGTCGGAGCCGCGAACGTCCTTTTCGCTCATGATGCTCGTGCCCCAATCCACAGTGCCAAACCGATGGCGGCGACCATCCCGATGATCCACGCCGCCATGCCCTCGGGCGCGGGCCCGAAGCCGCCGAGGCCGTAGCCGCCGGGCTGGCGCTCCTCGGTGACCGCCTTGATGTAGCCGATGATGTCCTTCTTGGCTTCGAAGGACAGCTGGCCGTCGGAGAACTTCGGCATGTTCTGCGGGCCGGTCCGCATCGCCGCCAGGATCTGCTGCTCGTTGGCCGGCTCGAGCGGCGGCGCGTACTTGCCCGACGACAGCGCCCCGCCCTTGCCGGTGAAGTTGTGGCAGGAGGAGCAGTTCAGCCGGAACAAGTCACCGCCGCGGCCCAGGTCCTCGCCGCGCAGCGACTTCATGGCCAGGCTGCCGTCGGGGTTGCGCACCGTGGTCGGGCCGCCGCCGTTGGCCTGCACGTAGGCGCCCAGGGCGTCGACCTGCGCCTCGTCGAAGATCGGCTCCTTGCGCGGCGCCTGGGCCTCGCCCGTCATCGCGGGCATCCGGCCGGTGGACACCTGGAAGTAGACGGCCTCCTCGCCGACCCCGATCAGGCTGGGGCCGCGGTCGGGCACGCCCTGCAGGTTGGCGCCGTGGCAAGAGACGCACGACGTCTCGAACAGCTGCTTGCCGGTCCGCAGCAGCGCCGAGGACGACTCGTCGGCGACGGCCACCTGCGGGCGCGGCGTCAGCACGGCCGCCAGCCCGCCGGCGATGGTCAGCGCGATCAGCAGCAGCAGCCCGCCGGACAAGCGGCGGCGCAGCCGCCGCCGGGAGCGATCACTCGCTGCTTTTCGCGGCTTCCGGTTTCGCATGGACCCCAGCTTCTTCAACCGAGCACTCCTGTTCATTCCGTTATTCGGAGCCGTCGGCTCATCGGATGAAATAGATCACGGTGAACAGCGCGATCCACACGATGTCGACGAAATGCCAGTAGTAGGACACGACGATGCTCGCGGTGGCCTGCGCCGGAGTGAACTTGCTCATCGCGGTGCGGGCCAGCAGGAAGATGAACGCGATCAGACCGCCGGTGACGTGCAGCCCGTGGAAACCGGTCGCCAGGTAGAAGACGCTGCCGTAGGCGCTGCCCGGAATCGTCGTGCCGTGGGTGGCCAGGTGGTAGTACTCGTAGCCCTGCCCGCAAACGAAGAACAGGCCCATCAGGAAGGTGATCACGTACCACCGGCGCAGCCCGAAGACGTCGCCGCGTTCGGCCGCGAACACGCCCATCTGGCAGGTGAACGACGACGCGATCAGCACCAGCGTCACCGGTACGGCCTGATAGAGGTTGAGTTCGGTCGGCGGCGGCGGCCACTTTCCGCCCGACTGCGCACGCGCGGTGAAGTACATCGCGAACAGGCCGGCAAAGAACATCAGCTCGCTGGAGAGCCAAACGATGGTGCCGACACTGACCATGTTGGGTCGATTCAACGAATGAACCCGCGACGTGATTGCAGTACCTGAGGTCCCTACAGCGCTGGTCACATCCGCAAGTATGACGCTTTGTAGTTGTTGAACTCCACCCGGGGCGGCATTTGATGTTTTCGCGTCGCGACCACGGCGGGAGCGGGCGGCCGTATGCGACGGTTGGGGGAGGTTCGGTCCTCGTGGGACCATCGGCGCGTGGCTCTGTCATCTGAGGCTTCATCCCTCGGGGGTTCCGCCGCGGGCGCGGCGGGAACGGCGCCGTCGTGGCCGCGGATCCTGGGCCGGTTGACCGACCGCCACGATCTGCCCCGCGGCCAGGCAGCCTGGGCCATGGCCCAGATCATGTCCGGCGACGCGAGCCCGGCCCAGGTCGCCGCCTTCGCGGTGGCGATGAAGATGAAGGTGCCCACCTCGGCCGAGGTCAGCGAGCTGGCCGAGGTCATGCTGAGCCACGCCCGCCCGCTGCCCGCGGGCGTGCGCGACATCGCCTCCGGTGCCGTCGACATCGTCGGAACCGGTGGTGACGGCGCCAACACCTTCAACTTGTCCACCATGGCGGCGATCGTGGTCGCCGCCGCGGGCGTGCCGGTGGTCAAACACGGCAACCGCGCGTCGTCGTCGCTCGCCGGCGGCGCCGACACGCTGGAGGCGCTCGGGGTGCGCATCGAGCTCGAACCCGAGCAGGTCGCGCGGAGCCTCGCGGAGGTGGGCATCGGGTTCTGCTTCGCGCCGCTGTTTCACCCGTCGTACCGGCACGCGTCCGCGGCGCGCCGCGAGATCGGCGTGCCGACGGTGTTCAATCTTCTTGGGCCGCTTACCAATCCGGCCAGGCCGCGGGCGGGCTTGATCGGCTGCGCATTCGCCGACCTGGCCGAGGTGATGGCGGGGGTGTTCGCCGGTCGCCGGTCCAGCGTGCTGGTGGTGCACGGCGACGACGGGCTCGACGAGCTGACCACGACCACCACCAGCACGATTTGGCGCGTGCAGGCCGGCACGGTGGACAGGCTGACCTTCGATCCGGCCGGCTTCGGTTTCGCCCGAGCCGATCTGGGCGATCTGCTGGGCGGCGACGCGCAAGCCAACGCGGCGGAGGTGCGCGCGGTGCTGGCCGGCGGAAAGGGCCCGGTCCGGGACGCCGTCGTGCTCAACGCCGCCGGTGCGATCGTCGCGCACGCCGGGCTATCCAGCCGCGCTGAATGGTTGCCGGCGTGGGAGGACGGGCTGCGGCGCGCCGGCGCGGCGATCGATTCCGGTGCGGCCGAACAGCTGCTGGCGCGATGGGTGCGGTTCGGCCAGCAGGTCTGAATCACGTTGGGCCGCTTGCTCGTACGCCAACCGGGCCGAGCGCGCCGAGGCCGCCCACGCCGCCCACCCGCCGGCGGAGCGCAACGGTGACGCCCACCCCGCCGCGTCGGGGGAGTCGTCGACGCGGACGATGCGCACCCCCGGGCCGGCCAGCCAGCGCGCGATGAGGGCGGACTCCTCCACCAGCGCACCGCCGAGCGGGGCCGGGCTCGGCAGAATCGCTTGTGCCCCAGCCACAATCGCGTCGACCACCGGCATCGGGGGCACCCCGCGCCGGGCGGAGCCCGCCGCCGCGAGCTGGCCGTGCCGGACGACGGCGAGGTGGTAGCCGCCCTGTCCGTCGGGCGCGGCCGCGATCAGCTCGGGCAGCGCGGCCAGGGCGCGCAGCCGCTGGCCGCGCCACAGGGTCTCGACGGCTGTGGCGGTGCGGTCGCGCAGGCGGGCGGCGCTCTCGAAGTGGCGGCGCTCGGCCAGCGCCGCGACCTGGTCCACGGCGGCGGCCAGGGCGGCATTCTTCAGGCCGTCGATCAAGGCGGTGGCGTGCGCGACGGCCGCGGCGTATTGGGTCGCCGTGACGCCGCGCGCCGCGGGGCACGGCGAGACCTCGACCTCGGCGCAGGCCGGGCCGTGCAGGACCGAGCGCCCCAGCCGGGCGGTGCAGGTCCGCAGCCCGGTGAAGCGGGCCAGCAGGGCGGCCGTGTCGGCGGCGTCGGCACGCGAGCGGAACGGGCCGACGGCGCGGTCATGGCGGGGCGCCCGCACCACCGCGAGCCGCGGGAACGCCTCGTCGGTGAGCGCCACCCACCACCATCGGTGCGGGAACCGCGACCGGCGGTTGTAGGGCGGGGCGTGCGCGGCCAGCAGCCGCAGTTCGCGGACGCCGGCCTCCAGGGCGTGGGCGCACTCGACGTGGTCGACCGAGGTGGCCAGGTTGACCATCTCCTTCATCCGGCCGCGCGGGTCCGCGCCGGTGAAGTACTGGCCGACCCGGCGGCGCAGGTCGACGGCGGTGCCGACGTAGAGCACCTCGCCCGACGGCCCGCGGAACAGGTAGACGCCAGGCCGGCGGGGCAGGCCCTCGGCGAGGACCCGCTTGCGCCGCTGGGCCGGCGTCACGTCCGGCAGGTAGGCGCGCAGGTCGGCGTAGGTGTGCACGCCCTGATTGCCCACCCGCTCGATGAGGGCGTGCAGCACGTCGACGGTGGCGCGCGCGTCGTCGAGGGCGCGGTGGGTGGGCTGTGTGGCGACGGCGAACAGCCGCGCCAGGGCGGCCAGCCGCACGCTGGGGGCTTCCTCGCGGCTGAGCACCCGGCGGGCCAGCCGCACCGTGCACAGCACCCGCGGTCGGGGCCAGGCGATGTCGCACCGCGCCGCCGCGGCGCGCAGGAACCCGATGTCGAACCCGGCGTTGTGCGCGACCAGCACCGCGTCCCCGGCGAACTCGAGGAACATCGGCAACACCGCGTCGATCCTCGGAGCGTCGGACACCATCGCGGTGGTGATGCCGGTCAGCTGCACGACCTGCGGCGGGATGCTGCGTTCCGGGTCGACGAGCGTGGCAAACTCGCCGAGCACCACGCCGCCGCGAACCTTGACCGCGCCGATCTCGGTGATGGCGTCGGGGGCGCTTCCGTCCGTGCCCTTGGTGCGGCCGCCGGTGGTTTCCAGGTCCACCACCACGAATGTGGTGTCGCGCAGCGGGGCGTCGGCGGTGGCAAAGGGCGACCCCAAGTCGGCGAAGCTGAGCTGAGTCGCACCACCGGCACCCATGGCCGCGAGGTTAAGCGCGACCACCGACACCCGCGCGGCTCCCACGCCGGGGCGAGTCGAGCCTGTTGCCAGCCGAAACGCGGTGCCGGCTGGTTGTCGGTGGCTGCGGTTACCGTTCGGACAGTCCGACCTGACGTTCACCCAGCCCGACCGAGAGGACCGATCCCGATGGCACGAAGCAGCAGACCCGACGGCTACGGCGCGAAGGCGCCGGATGCGGGCGCCCCGGTGGTGATCGACTGCGACGACTGCGCGGTGCGCGGGCCCGGGTGCCGCGATTGCGTAGTCAGCGTGATACTCGGGGTCCCGGAAACTTTGTTGGAAGACGAATGCGCTGCATTGGCGGTGCTCGCCGATGTCGGCCTGGCGCCGCGATTGCGGCTGGTGCCCATCCGCCGCGAGCACGATTCGGGCGTCGCCTAGGATGCTTTGTGTGCCAAAGGCTTACGAGGGGGTCAGCGTCGTTCACACGATAATGACAGAAATCTATCCAATTTCTTAACCGCTCGCTTTGGACAAACGTCGATATCGTTTCGTAACCTGTTTGAGACCTAAACCAGCTCGACGGCGCGAGGGCGCGTCGGTGGCCGTTTAAGGAAGCAAAATCTTGAGGCTTGACTCTAGATACCCGTTTGCGCGTGTCCTCACACGAACTGCCATCGGGACGCTAGCGGGCTTCACTGTGTTAACGGGTGTCCTTGCTGCGCACGTCTCGGCCGACCCGGCCGACGACGCGCTGGCGAAACTCAACGAGTTGTCCCGCCAGGCCGAGCAGACCACCGAGGCGATGCACAGCGCGCAGCTCGACCTGAACGACAAGTTGGTGGCCGAGCGTGCGGCGGAGAAGAAGCACGACGACGCCCAGGCCGCCGTCGATGCGGCCAGGGCCCGGTTGGCGTCCTACCAGAGCGCCGTCAACAAGCTCGCCGCCGCGACCTACATGGGCGGCCGCGTGGACGGCATGACGGCCATGTTGACCGCCGGGTCGCCGCAGGGGCTGATCGACAAGCTGGCCATGCAGCGCCAGATGGCGACGCAGATGGCCGACCAGATGACGAACTTCCGGGTCGCCGGCGAGCAGGCCGCCAAGGCCGAGCGGGATTCCGCCAAGTCCGCCGCCGACGCCAAGAGCGCGGCCGAGCAGGCCGCCGCAGTGCGCGCGAGCCTGCAGTCCAAGCAAAGTCAGCTGCAGGTGCAGATCGCGGTCGTCAAGTCGCAGTACGTCTCGCTGTCGCCCGAGCAGCGCACGGCGCTCGCCGATCCCGGGCCCATCCCGGCCGGTCTCCCGGCACCCGGCGCGCCCGCGCCGGAGGCCGCGCCCCCGGGCGCGCCGCCGCCCGCGGGGCAGGCACCCGGTGAGGCGCCGCCCCCCGGCGGAATGCCCGGGCCGTTCGGCGGCGGTGACCGCGCGACCGTCGTGCAGGCGGCGCTGACCCAGGTCGGCTCGCCCTATGTGTGGGGCGGTGCCGCGCCCGGCGGGTTCGACTGCTCCGGGCTGGTGATGTGGGCGTTCCAGCAGGCCGGCATTTCGCTGCCCCACTCCAGCCAGGCGCAGGCCACAGGCGGCCAACCGGTGGCGCTGTCGGACCTGCAGCCCGGGGACGTGATCACCTTCTACAACGACGCGTCACACAGCGGCCTCTACGTCGGTGACGGCATGGTGATCCATTCCTCCACCTACGGCCAGCCGGTGCGGGTGGTGCCGATGAATGCCGCAGGCCCGGTCCACGACGCCCGCCGCTACTAGAGGCCCCGCCCGTCGGCTCACGCTGCTGCTGGCCTGGGTATTCCTGGTCGAGCTCATCGTCGCGGCGGCCGTGCCGCTCGAAGCCGGACGCGGTGTCGGGATCCGGCCGGCGCAGCTGGTCACGCCGACGCGCACCCAGGCGAGCGCCACGACGAAGTCGCTGGCCGTCGGTGACCGCACCGTTCGGCTGGCCGGTTTCGGCGGCCCGGCCAGTGATCGTCTGCTGTCACGGCTGGCCTCCGACGCCGGCGCCGCGATCGACGCCGTCGAGGGGTTCTGGGGCGTGCAATGGTCGCGCGACATCTCGCTGGTCGCGGCCCGCACCGACGAGGAGTTTCGCGCCGACGCCGGCGGGGGACCGGCGGCGCAGTGGGTGGACATCGCGGCGATAACGGTTGCCGACCGCCTCGATCCGGCGCACCGGGCGGCGGTGGGTGAGCGGATCGTCTTTGCGCCAGGCGCGGCCACCATGACCGAGGGGGCGCTCCGAATCGTGTTGGCGCACGAGCTTTTTCACTACGCCGCTCGGGCGGAGACCGCCGCGGACGCGCCCCGATGGCTGGCCGAGGGCGTGGCCGACTTCGTCGCCCGGCCCCGCACGCCGGTGTCCGCCGACGCGTTGCCGGTGCCGCTGACGTTGCCCTCGGACGCCGACCTGGACGCGCCCGGGTCGCAGCGCTCGCTCGCCTATGACCGGGCCTGGTGGTTCGCGCGTTTCGTCGCCGACACCTACGGCGCGGCCAAGCTGCGCGACCTGTATCTGGCCGTCTGCGGTGTCCGCCGCACCGACGTGCCCGCCGCCGTCCACGACGTCCTGGCGACCGACTCGGCCGGCCTGCTCGCGCGCTGGCACGACTGGCTGACCCACCCGGGCTGAGGAGATGCCCCGCACGGCCCGGGTGCGCGCGCAGGCTAGCCTGACGCGGTGAGTCGGGTCCTGCTGGTTACCAACGACTTTCCGCCCCGGCCGGGCGGGATCCAGTCCTACCTGAACGACTTCGTCGGACGGCTGGTCGATGCCCGGCTGCATTCGGTGACGGTGTACGCGCCGCAGTGGAAGGGCGCCGACGCCTTCGACGAGTCGGCCGGGGCGGCCGGTTACCGGGTGTTCCGTCACCCGGGCACGCTGATGCTGCCGGGACCGGCGGTGGACGCTCGGATGCGCCGGCTGATCGCCGAGAACGACATCGACACCGTCTGGTTCGGGGCGGCGGCGCCGCTGGCGTTGCTGGCGTCGCGCGCGCGCCAGGCCGGCGCGACCCGGGTGGTGGCCAGCACGCACGGCCACGAGGTCGGCTGGTCGATGCTCCCGGTCGCCCGGTCGGTGCTTCGCCGCATCGGCGACACCACCGACGTCGTCACGTTCGTCAGCCGCTACACCCGCGCCCGGTTCGCGCCGGCGTTCGGACCCAAAGCCTCGCTGGAATACCTGCCGCCCGGGGTCAACACCGACCGGTTCCGGCCCGACCCGGCGGCCGGCGCCGAGCTGCGCGACCGGTATCGGCTGGGCCAGCGGCCGACGGTCGTGTGCGTGTCCCGGCTGGTGCCGCGCAAGGGCCAGGACACCCTGATCAAGGCGCTGCCGTCGATCGGGCAACGCGTAGACGGCGCGGCCCTGGTGATCGTCGGCGGCGGTCCCTACCTGGACTCGCTGCGAAAGCTGGCCCGCGACTGCGGGGTCGCCGAGCACGTGACGTTCACCGGGGGTGTGCCGGCCGCCGAACTGCCCGCCCACCATGCGCTGGCCGACGTCTTCGCGATGCCGTGCCGCACCCGCGGCGCCGGCATGGACGTCGAGGGCCTGGGCATCGTGTTCCTCGAGGCGTCCGCGACCGGCAAGCCGGTGATCGCCGGCGACTCCGGCGGGGCACCGGAAGCCGTGCAGCACAACAAGACTGGCTTGGTGGTCGATGGACGGTCGCCGGACGCCGTCGCCGACGCCGTCACCGAGGTACTCGGCGATCCGGACCGGGCCGCGGCAATGGGGGCGGCCGGACGCGAGTGGGTGCAGGCCCACTGGCGGTGGGACACGCTCGCCGCCCGGCTGGCCGAGCTTTTGCGCGCCTAGCCGCTCGAGCGTCACGCTGGCGTGACGCTCGACGCCCCCCGTCATGCTGGCGTGACGCTCGCAAGCGGTGGCGGTCCGCAGTGCGCCACCTCGAACCGGAGAGAACGGGATGGTCGCCCACCGCTGCCGGGCGCGGCTAGCTATTCCTTTTCGTAGATCCAGTCGATGTCGGAGGCGAACTTCTCGGCCACCACGTTGCGCTTGACCTTCATCGTCGGCGTCAGCTCACCGGTGTCCTCGGTGAAATCGACCGGCAGGATGCGGAATTTGCGGATGGACTCGGCGTGCGACACGGACTGATTGGCGTGCTTGACGGCGGCGTCCACCTCGGCGACCAGGTCGGGGTCGTTGACCAGGTCGGCCACCGACGCGCCGGCCGCCTTGTGGTTGCGCTCCTTCCACGCGCCGAACGCCTCGGGGTCGATGGTGATCAGCGCGCCGATGAACGGCTTGGCGTCGCCCACCACCATGGCCTGGCTGATCAGCGCGTGCGCCCGCAGCTGGTCCTCGAGCACCGCCGGGGCGACGTTCTTGCCGCCGGCGGTCACGATGATCTCCTTCTTGCGGCCGGTGATCTTCAGGAAGCCGTCCTCGTCGAGCGCGCCGAGGTCACCCGTCCTGAACCAGCCGTCGGTGAACGCGTCGTTGGTGGCCTGCTCGTTGCGCCAGTAGCCGCTGAACACCACGCCGCCGCGGACCAGCAGTTCGCCGTCCTCGGCGATGCGTATGCTGTTGCCCGGCAACAACGTTCCGACCGTCCCGATCCGCACGTTGCCGACCTGGTTGACCGTGATGGCCGAGCTGGTCTCCGTCAGGCCGTAGCCCTCGTGGATGGTCAGCCCGACGCCACGGTAGAAGTGGCCCAGCCGCGCGCCCAGCGGGGCGCCGCCCGAGACCGACGCGTGGCATTCCCCGCCCAGCGCGGCGCGCAGCTTGTGATAGACCAGCCGGTCGAACAGCGCGTGCTTGGCGCGTAGCACCAGCCCGGTGCGCCCGCGGTCCTGCGCCTGGCTCCAGTCGACCGCGGTCTGGACGGCGGCGGCGAAGATGCGTCCCTTGCCGTCGTTGACCGCGCTCTGCTCGGCGGTGTTGTAGACCTTCTCGAACACCCGCGGTACCGACACCACGACCGTCGGCTTGAACACGGCGAACATCGGCAGCAGGTTCTTGATGTCGCTGGTGAACCCGACGGTCACCTTGTTGGCGAACGCCGAAAGTGTCAGCGAGCGCGCCAGCACGTGGGCCAGCGGCAGGAAGATCAGCAGCCGCTGACCCTCGTCCAGCAGCGTCGGCAGGCACTCCTTGGCGCCCCGCGTCTCGTACAGCAGGTTGGAGTGGGTGAGCTGGCAGCCCTTGGGCCGTCCGGTGGTGCCGGAGGTGTAGATCAGCGTCGCCGGGTCGTCGGCGCGCAGCGCCTCCTGGCGGGCGGTGAGCTCGGCGGGCTCCACCGACGCGCCGGCCTCCGCGAGCTGGTCGAGTGCCTTGGGGCCCGACCCGTCGATGTGCAGCACGCGGCGCAGCGCGGGCAGCTCGGCGGTGAGTTCGGTGACCATCGCGGCGTGCGCGTCGGTTTCGGCGAAGGCCAGCACCGCCTCGGAGTCCTGCAGCACCCAGCGCACCTGTTCGGCCGACGACGTCTCGTAGATCGGCACCGTGACGGCGCCCACGGACAGGATCGCGAGGTCGATGATCGCCCACTCGTAGCGGGTGGCCGAGAAGATGGAGACCCGGTCGCCGGCCTGCACGCCGAGGCCGATCAGGCCCAGCGCCGCGGAGCGAACCTGTGTGGCCACCTCGGCGCAGGTGACGTCGGTCCAGACGCCGTCGACCTGACGGCGGAAGATGACGAAGCCGGGATCTGATCGCTCGTGCTCGAAGACCATGGCCGCGATGTTGTCGTGCTCGCCGACGGTGAAACGGGCGGGGACACTGTACTCACGCACTCTTACTGACCTCGTTTTTTGGCTTGGCTGACGGTCCGGGGGGACGGCTGGTTGTGGTCCAGCCTAATCCGCGCGTTCATGCAGGAATGGTGGCAGTCTGCGGGGCCTCGGGAGAGCTGTGTGAAGCTGGGGTGGTGAACAGCATCCAGATCGCGGACGAGACGTTCATCGCCGCCGACGGTGCGCGGGTCGGGGCCGCGGTCGCCGACCGGTCGTGCTGGCGTCGCTGGTGGCCGGACCTGCGGCTGCAGGTCGTCGAGGACCGGGCCGACAAAGGCATCCGGTGGGCGATCACCGGCGCGCTGACCGGCACCATGGAGATCTGGCTGGAGCCGTCACTGGACGGGGTTGTGCTGCACTACTTCCTGCATGCCGAGCCGACCGGCGTGGCGGCCTGGCAGCTGGCCAAGCTCAATCTGGCGAAAATGACACACCGCCGTCGGGTGGCGGGCAAGAAAATGGCCTTCGAGGTCAAGACGACACTGGAACGGTCACGTCCGGTCGGAGTTTCTCCGGTAGTTTAGCCGGGTCAGGCTTGCAGGGAGAGTACCGTTTCGGGCCGTAGGCCCGGGGGGTCAGACCCGCACGGTAGTTCCCCGCCGGCGGCGTCGACCGCTTGCGGGAGAGAGGGCAGCACCAGGTGGCGGAAAAAACGTCGCAGACCATCTACATCGAGGCCGACCCGGGCACCGTGATGGACGTCATCGCGGACATCGATTCCTACCCGCAATGGATCTCGGAGTACCGCGAGGCCGAGGTCCAGGAGACGGACGCCGACGGCAACCCGAAAGTCGCGCGGGTGGTGCTGGACGCCGCCGTGCTCAAGGACACCTTGGTCATGGCCTACCAGTGGCCCAAGGACCGGCAATCGGTCAGTTGGACACTGGTCTCCAGCTCGCTGTTGCGCTCGCTGGAAGGCACATATCGGTTGGCGCCCAAGGGATCTGGCACCGAGGTGACCTATGAGCTCTCGGTCGACCTCGCCGTCCCGATGATCGGCCTGCTCAAGCGCAAGGCCGAACGCCGGCTGACCGACACCGCGTTGAAGGATCTGAAGAAACGAGTCGAGGGCTGAGTGAGTCCAGCCAATCGCCGGCGCCCACCCCGGCCCGGATCAGCCTCTTCGTTGGTAAGGGCGGGGTAGGAAAATCCACGCTGGCCTGCGCCACGGCCGTCAGCGCCGCGAGCGCGGGCCAGCGCGTGCTGGTGGTCTCCACCGATCAGGCGCACTCGCTGGGCGACGTGCTCGGTGTTCCCGTCCCGCCCAGCCAGGACGAACTGGTTCGGGTCCTCGCCGATGACGCCCAGGCCGGCGGTGGTTTTCTGGACGCGCTGGCGTTGGACACGTTGGTCCTGCTCGAGGTGCGGTGGCGCGACGTGGTCGACACGCTGGATCGGCGATTTCCCGACTCGGAGCTGAGTACCATTGCCCCAGAAGAGCTTTCGGCGCTGCCCGGGGTCCAGGAGGTGCTCGGCCTGCACGCCGTCGGTGAGCTGGCCTGCTCCGGCGCCTGGGACCGCATCGTCGTCGACTGCGCCTCGACCGCCGACGCGCTGCGGATGTTGACCTTGCCCGCCACCTTCGGGCTGTACGTCGAGCGGGCGTGGCCGCGCCATCGCCGGCTCTCCGTCGGCGCCGACGACGCGCGGTCCGCGGCGGCGGTGGAACTGCTGGAGCGCATCAGCGCAAGCGTCGAGGGGCTCGGTGCCCTTTTGACCGACGGCGAATTAGTCAGCGCGCATTTGGTGTTGACGCCCGAGCGGGTGGTTGCGGCCGAGGCGGCAAGGACGCTCGGGTCGCTGGCCCTGATGGGGGTGCGCGTCGAGGAACTCATCGTCAACCAGGTCCTGGCCGAGGACGAGTCCTACGAATACCGCAACCTGCCGGAGCACCCCGCGTTTTACTGGTACGCCGAACGCATTTCCGAACAACGTGGTGTTCTCGACGAGCTCGACGCCACCATCGGTGAGGTGGCCCTGGTCATGACTCCGCATCTGTCCGGCGAGCCGATCGGCCCCAAGGCGCTGGGCGCTTTGCTCGACAACGCCCGCCGCCGTGGCGGAACGCCCCCGCCGGGACCGCTGCGTCCGACGGTGGACCTGGAATCCGGCACGGGACTTGGTTCGATCTACCGGATGCGGCTAGCGTTGCCGCAACTCGATCCGTCGGGGCTGACGTTGGGGCGCGTCGATGACGACCTGATCATCAGCGCGGGCGGGTTGCGGCGCAGGGTTCGCCTGGCATCCGTGCTGCGACGGTGCACGGTGCTGGACGCCCACCTGCGCGGTAGCGAGCTGACAGTCCGATTTCGACCAGACCCGGAGGTGTGGCCTAAGTGAGTGGGGGTCATTCCGAAATCGGTCCGGAGCTGCGCAGGCTCGCCCAGGCGATCCTGGACGGTATCGATCCGGCGATGCGGACGGCGGCCGCGCTGACGGCGGGCCGGGGAGTCGGGACCGGCAAGTGTCAGCAGGTGTGGTGCCCGGTCTGCGCGCTGGCCGCGCTGGCGACCGGTGATCAGCACCCGCTGATCACCGTCATCGCCGACCACAGCATCGCCCTGCTCGAGGTCGTGCGCGCCATGCTCGACGACATCAACGGCGCGGCCAAACCGCCGCCCGACGGGCCGACCGACGACGGTGGCGCCGGGCCGGCGAGTCCCGAGGCCACGACCAGGACCCGGTATCAGCCCATCCCCGTCACCGTCGAGGAGTGACCCGGCCGCGCCGGAGGTGGTCCGCCGCCCACGCGATGGGTACAGTTGGCGCAGAACACCGGCGGGCGGGCGAGAGGGAGGGCCATGTGGTACTGGCTATTCAAGTACATACTCCTCGGCCCGTTGCTGGCCCTGCTCGGTAGGCCGAAAGTTGAAGGCCTGGAACATATTCCGAGTTCCGGCCCGGCGATCCTGGCCAGTAATCACCTAGCGGTGATGGACAGTTTCTACCTGCCGTTGGTGGTGCGCCGCCGGATCACCTTCCTGGCGAAAGCCGAATACTTCACCGGAACCGGCTTGAAGGGCTGGTTCCAGCGCTGGTTTTTCACCGCGGTGGGCCAGGTGCCGATCGACCGGACCGACGCCGACAGCGCGCAGGCCGCGCTGAACACCGCCGAGCGGCTGCTGTCGGCGGGCAAGTTGTTGGGCATGTACCCCGAGGGCACCCGTTCGCCGGACGGCCGGCTGTACAAGGGCAAGACCGGTCTGGCGCGGCTGGCGCTGCACACCGGGGTGCCGGTGATCCCGGTGGCGATGATCGGCACCAACGTCGTGAACCCGCCCGGCTCGAACATGCTGCGCTTCGGGCGGGTCACCGTCCGCTTCGGCAAGCCGATGGACTTCTCCCGTTTCGAAGGGCTGGCCGGCAACCGCTTCATCGAGCGCGCCGTCATCGACGAGGTGATCTACGAGCTGATGGGGCTTTCCGGCCAGGAGTACGTCGACATCTACGCCGCCAGCGTCAAGGAAAACCGCAACGGGGCGTCCGGTCAGGGATCGACCGGCGAGGCCGCGCGGATTCCCGAAACCGCCGTCGGCTGAACCGTCGCGATCAGCCGACCGCTGTCACCGGCGTCAATCGCTGCGGGGCGGAATCCCGCGCGGGCGTGCGCGCGGTGACCGTCAGCCCGGCCGCGACGAGGACCGCCAGCGCCCACCAGACGTAGGACATCCCCGCGAGCTGCCGCCACCAGACGGCCGCCGCCTCGTGATGCTTGGGTAGCAGGTCGATCGTCGACCAACGCATCAGCGCCACCCCCGCCGCGCCGACCACGCCCAGCGCCACGTTGCGGCGCCGCCAGGCCAGCACGGCCAGCACCACGACCGTCGGCAGCCCCCACACCCAGTGGTGTGACCAGGAGACCGGCGAGACCACCAACCCGAACAGCGCGACGCACACGACCGCCAGCACGGGCTCGTCGGCCCGCAGCACCCTGCGCATCGCCCACACCGTCAGCGCCAGGACCAGCAGCGAGGCGGCCACCCAGAGCAGGAAGCGCTGCTGCTCGCCCAGCCCGATGCGGGCCAGCGCCCCGGCGATGTTCTGATCGGTGTTCAACGCGGCCTCGCCGATCCGGTCGGTGTGGGCCAGCGTGTGCGTCCAGTACTCCCACGAATCGCTCCACGCCAGAACGAAACCGAGCGCCGTCGCCCCCACGAAGGACATCAGCGCGGTCACCGCGGCGCGGTTGTCCCGGCGCAGCAGGAAGTACAGCAGGAACACGGCCGGCGTGAGTTTGAGCGCGATGCCCAGGCCCAGCAACAGGCCGCGCGGCCACGGTGTGCGGCGCGGCACGCAGTCGGCGATCACCAGGGTCATCAGCACGACGTTGATCTGGCCGAAGGCGAAGTTCGACGTGACCGGTTCCAGCCACATCGTCGCCGCCGCGGTGATGACGACCGCGAGCCACCAGCGGCGCAGCCACGCCGGGCCGGGCAGCGCCGTCGACGCGGCCCAGACGTCGAGGCGGGTCAGCACGATCAGCGTCGACACGACCAGCAACACCAGCGTCAGCGCCGTGATCGCGACGCTGGCGGCCGGCATGTGCAGCCAGGCGAACGGGCAGAACACGATCGCGGCGAGCGGGGGATAGGTGAACGGCAGGTTGAGCCCGATCGGTGTGTGGAACAACACATCGCCGTGGTACAGCGAATGCCCCTGCATCCAGGCCTGCGCGCCCATCTGATACACGTCGATGTCGATGCGGTAGGGCGTGTGTCCGAACAGCTGCCAGGCCACATAGCCCAGCCCCGCCGCCGCCAGCAGCCAGAGCCCGCACCACAACAGGACGCGCCCGGGGTGGCTGCCCGCGCCGGGCGTCCGCGATCTACTCATGTCGCACAACAGCGTAATGGGTGCCTGGGCGTGCGAGGTGGCCCAGCGCGGCTCCCGCGGGGCGGACGCCCACAGGCGTACGTTTCAAGAGTGCTCCACTGGTTCGTTCTGCGGGTGACGCACTGGTTCGCGAACGACATCCTCGGCGGCGGCCGGTTGCCCCTGCTGTGCTGCCTGGTGGCGTTCATCCTGACCTTCTTCGTCACGCGGACGTTCGTGCGGCTCATCCGGCACCGCGCCGACGCGGGCCGGCCGGCCCGATGGTGGCACCCGCGCAACGTCCATGTCGGCGGCATCCACATCCACCACGTGACGTTCGGCGTGGTGTTGGTGTTGCTGTCCGGGCTGACGTTGGTCACCCTGTCCATCGACGGTCACGAGCCCGAATTCACCCTGTCCGCAATATTTTTCGGGATAGGCGCGGCCCTGGTGCTCGACGAGTACGCGCTGATCCTGCACCTGTCGGACGTCTACTGGTCGGAGGACGGTCGGACGTCGGTGGACGCCGTCTTCGCCGCGGTCGGGGTGGCCGGCCTGTTGATCATGGGGCTGCACCCGCTGATGTTCTTCCTGCCGATCTGGGAGGGCACCGATTCGTGGCCGCTGCGTGCCGCGGTGGCCGGCGGCCTGGTGTTGACGCTGCCGCTGGCCGTGGTGGTGGTGCTCAAGGGCAAGGTGTGGACCGGGCTGCTCGGCATGTTCATCGTCGTCCTGCTGGTGATCGGCGCGATCCGGTTGTCGCGCCCGCACGCGCCCTGGGCCCGCTGGCGATACACCGCACAGCCGGAGAAGATGCGCCGCGCGCTGCAGCGGGAACGGACGCTGCGTCGCCCCGTGGTGCGGGCCAAGCTGTACCTGCAGTGCGCGATCGCCGGCACCCCCGGGATGCCCGACGAGCGGGTCGTCGACGCCCAGCTGGACCACGAGGTGCACCCCGCGCCGCCGCCGACCGGGCCCATCCTGATCAGCAGATAGGCTACTCATAGGCTTTCAAGGTGCGGTACTTCTACGACACCGAGTTCATCGAGGACGGCCGCACCATCGAGTTGATCTCGATCGGGGTGGTGGCCGAGGACGGGCGCGAGTATTACGCCGTGTCCACGGAATTCGATCCCGAGCGCGCCGGTGGCTGGGTGCGCGCCAACGTGCTGCCCAAGCTGCCGTCCCCGGCGTCGAAGCTGTGGCGCTCACGCAGGCAGATCCGCGCGGACCTCGAGGACTTCTTAGGCGTCGACGGGGCCGACCCGATCGAGCTGTGGGCGTGGATCGGCGCCTACGACCACGTCGCCCTGTGCCAGCTGTGGGGCACGATGCCCGAGTTGCCGCGCGCGCTGCCCCGCTTCACCCGGGACCTGCGGCAATTGTGGGAGGACCGGGGGTGCCCGCCGATGCCGCCGCGGTCGCGCGACGCCCACGACGCGCTGGTCGACGCCCGCGACCAGCTGCGGCGATACCGGCTCATCACCGCGGCGGACGCGGACGGTCCTGGCGGCGACGCGACCGGGGAGCCGGCCTGAGCCCGTCCGAACGGCGTTCGCCCTGATCAGTCACCCTCGCCGCCCGGTTACCATGGACCGATGAACTGGACCGTCGACATCCCGATCGACCAGCTACCGGCGCTGCCGCCGCTGCCGCACGACCTGCGGGCCCGGCTGGACGCCGCACTGGCCAAGCCGGCCGCCCAGCAACCCAGTTGGCCGGCCGACCAGGCGACGGCGATGCGGACCGTCCTCGAGAGCGTGCCGCCGGTGACGGTGCCCTCGGAGATCCTCCGGCTGCAGGAGCAGCTGGCCCAGGTCGCCAGGGGCGAGGCGTTCCTGCTGCAGGGCGGCGACTGTGCGGAGACCTTCACCGACAACACCGAGCCCCACATCCGGGGCAACATCCGCGCGTTGCTGCAGATGGCCGTGGTGCTGACGTACGGCGCGAGCATGCCGGTGGTCAAGGTGGCCCGCATCGCCGGCCAGTACGCCAAGCCGCGGTCGGCGGACATCGACGCCCTGGGGTTGCGGTCCTACCGCGGCGACATGATCAACGGCTTCGCCCCGGATGCGGCCGCCCGCGAGCACGACCCGTCGCGGCTGGTGCGCGCCTACGCCAACGCCAGCGCGGCGATGAACCTGGTGCGGGCGCTGACGTCCTCGGGGCTGGCGTCGCTGCACCTGGTGCACGACTGGAACCGCGAGTTCGTCCGGACGTCGCCGGCGGGCGCCCGGTACGAGGCGCTGGCCAACGAGATCGACCGCGGCCTGAAGTTCATGAGCGCCTGCGGGGTGGCCGACCGTAACCTGCAGACCGCCGAAATCTACGCCAGCCATGAGGCTTTGGTGCTCGACTACGAGCGGGCCATGCTGCGGCTGTCGGAGAGCGAGGACGGCGAACCGCAGCTGTTCGACCTGTCGGCGCACACCGTCTGGATCGGCGAGCGCACGCGCCAGCTCGACGGCGCGCACATCGCGTTCGCGGAAGTGATCGCCAACCCGATCGGCGTGAAGATCGGCCCGACGATGACCCCGGAGCTGGCCGTCGAATACGTGGAACGGCTTGACCCGAACAACAAGCCGGGCCGGTTGACGTTGGTGAGCCGGATGGGCAACAACAAGGTGCGCGACCTGCTGCCCCCGATCGTCGAGAAGGTTCAGGCCACCGGCCATCAGGTGATCTGGCAGTGCGACCCCATGCACGGCAACACCCACGAGTCGTCCAACGGCTACAAGACGCGGCACTTCGACCGCGTCGTCGACGAGGTGCAGGGCTTCTTCGAGGTGCACCGCGCGCTGGGCACTCACCCCGGTGGCATCCACGTCGAGATCACCGGCGAGGACGTCACGGAATGCCTCGGTGGGGCGCAAGACATTTCGGACCTGGATCTGGCGGGGCGGTACGAGACGGCCTGCGACCCGCGGCTCAACACCCAGCAGTCGCTGGAGCTGGCGTTCCTGGTCGCCGAGATGTTGCGCGACTAGAACAGCCCGTTCAGGTTGCTCCCGATCGTCCACGCCGCGGTGGCGACCATCCCGGTGAGCGCCAGCACCAGGGCCACCCAGATCAGCACCAAGCGCCGCCCGCGCTGGCGGGCGTAGGCGAACTCGCCGATCGGAATGCCCGCGAATTCGCCTGTGACAGGCTGGTATTCGTAGGCTTCCTCGGGCTCGTCGTCCGACACTGGTGCGCGCTGCGGCTCGGACCAGTCCTCGGGGCCGCGGGTCAACTGGCGGGTGGGGTGGCGGACCGGAGCCGCCGCCGGCGGTGGCGCGGCAACCGGGCGTTGGCTCATGCGGCTGTGGTGCAGCGCCGCCGACCGGTGCTGCGCGGAGTTGCGCGGCGCGGGGACGGAGAAGTCCGGCAGCGCAAGCTCTTCGGCGATCGCCTCGAGGGCGGCGCCCATCTCGATCGCGTCGGCGTAGCGGTTGGCCGGGTCGCGCGCCGTCGCGCGCAGGACGAACTCGTCGAACTGCGGGGGCACGCCGTCGATCGCCGCGCTGGGCGGCGGCACATCGGTGTCCAGCCGTTGGTAGGCGATCGACAGCGGCGAGTCGCCGGTGAACGGGGTGCGCCCGGTGAGCAGCTCGTAGGTGAGGATCCCGGCGGCGTACACGTCGCTGCGCGGGCTGGCGTCGCCGTCGCGCACCTGCTCGGGCGACAGGTACGCCGCGGTTCCCAAAATGACGCTCGTGGAAGTGATTCCGGCGGCCGCGACGGCGCGGACCAAGCCGAAGTCCGCGATCTTGACCTCACCCTGGTCGGAGATCAGCACGTTCTCGGGCTTGACGTCGCGGTGGACCAGCCCGGACCGGTGCGCCGCGGCGAGCCCGCTCAGCACCGGGCGCAACACCGCGGCCACGGCGTACGGCGGCATCGGACCGCGCTCGGCCAGCAGCTCGCGCAGCGTGCCACCCTCGATCAGCTCCATCACCAAGAACGGGTGCCGGGAGTCCAGGCCCTGGTCGTAGACCGCGACGAGGCCGGGATCCTTCAGCCGAGCGACCGAGCGGGCTTCGCGCTGGAAGCGGGTCAGGAACTGGTCGTCGCCCGCGTAGCGCGAATCCATCACCTTCACCGCCACCGGGCGGTCGAGCCGGGTGTCGAGGCCGCGGTACACCGTCGACGTGCCTCCGCTGGCGATCTTGGACTGCACCAGGTAGCGGCCGTCCAGCAACGCGTTGTCCAGCGGGTCTGCGGCGCCGGCGTCGGCCGGGCGACGGTGCGGGCCGGGACGGCCGGACGACCCGGGCGATTCAGCTTCGGCCACGGGGCCATCGTAGGTGCGGCGGTGTGATTGGACGCCGGAACTTGGGTTCAATCCGCGTGGCAAGGCCTACACTTGCGCCGTGAGCAGTGTTCCTGCCGGCGACGATGTTCTGGACCCCGACGAGCCCACCTACGACCTGCCGCGGGTCGCCGAATTGCTCCGGATCTCGGTCAGCAAGGTGCAGCAGCAGCTTCGGGAAGGCCACCTGGTCGCGGTGAAGCGGGACGGCGGCGTGGTGGTGCCGCAGGTGTTCTTCACCAAGTCCGGTGAGGTGGTCAAGAGCCTGCCGGGGCTGCTGACGATCCTGCACGACGGCGGCTACCACGACACCGAGATCGTGCGGTGGTTGTTCACCCCCGACCCGTCGCTGACGATCACCCGCGACGGCAGCCGGGATGCCGTCAGCAATGCCCGCCCCGTCGACGCCCTGCACGCGCACCAGGCGCGCGAGGTCGTGCGGCGGGCGCAGGCCATGGCCTACTGAGCGGGCCTACTGAGCCGGCCTATTGAGCCGGCACTACGCCTTTTCCAGCGCGTCGTCCGCCGCGCCCGCCCGCCGGTCCGGCGCGCGGTCCAGGCTGTACCAGGCGATCAGTGCGCAGACGGTGGCCAGCGAGAAATGCAGCCACGAGTACATCCCGTGCGAGCCATCGGGTTTGAAGATCACCATCACCCACGTCGACAGCCCGGCGATGACCGCGATCGCCCGTCGCGATTGCGCCAGCGGGGCGACCACCGCCAATGGCCAGGAGTAGTACCACGGCAGGGCCGCGGGCACGAACAGCACCACGACGAGCATCGAGACCGCTATGCCGGTCAGCGCGGCGCGGTCGTCGCGCCGGAAGCGCCACCACAGCAACGGCAGCGACACCGCGATGACCGCGATTCCGACGAGGCGGGTGATGCGCAGCATCGGGTAGAAGTGCACCACGAAGAACCCGTTGAACACGGCGTGGATGATGTTGGCGGCGGCGGTCGGCACCGTGAGCCAGTTGATGATCTTCACCGAACCGGCCAGCGCGGTCAGCCACCCCAGGCCCACCCCGGCCACGGCCGACAGGATGCCGAACACGACGCCGAAGATCAACAGCGACATCGCCGTGGCCGCCGCGAACGCCGTGGCCGGCCGGTATCCGCGGCGGTCGCGCAGGTGGCGGGTCCAGACCCATACCATGAACGGCAGCGCGATTCCGGCGGTGGCCTTGACCGCGATGGCCACCGTGATCAGCGTCGTGCCCAGCACGTGCCGCCCGGCGAAACTCAGCGCGATGCCGGCGGCCATCAAGCCCACCATCAGCATCTCGTTGTGCACCCCGCCCATCAGATGGATGAGCACCAGCGGGTTGAGGACGCAGATCCACAGCGCCGTCGATCCGTCGGTGCCCAGGTGCCGGGCCAGCCGCGGGGTGGCCCAGATCAGCAGCGCCAGCCCCGGCAGCATGCACAGCCGCAGCAGCGCCGTTCCGGCCACCACGTTGTTGCCGACGGCCATGGTGACCAGCTTCGCCACCAGGATGAATGCCGGGCCGTAGGGGGCGGTGGTGATCGTCCAGATGGGACTTACGTTGTCCAGCAAGCTGTTCGGGTTGGCGACCGGCCCCACCGCGTAGGGGTCGAGGCCGTCGCGCAGCAGCGCGCCCTGCGCCAGGTACGAATAGGTGTCCCGGCTGAAGACGGGCACCGAGAGCAGCAACGGCACCAGCCAGAAGCCGGTGGTGGCCTTCATCATGAACTCGGTCACCTCGCCGGCCAGCACGCGCCGGCCCAGGCGCAGCCAGGCGATCAGCATCAGGCCCACGCCCGCCCACAGCACCACGGACGACAACACCAGCCCGTGGCCAAAACGCAGCCAGGACATGTGGATCGACTCCAGCAGCGGGTCGTGTTGGCGGGTGCTGCCCGCGCCGAGGCCGCCAACCAAGATCAGCACCGAACCGAGCATGCCCAGCTTCGCCGGTCCGGACTCCGCCGCGCCGGCGAACGCGCGCAGCTGTGAAAACCACCCGGCGCCAGCCGGTTTCGCTTCCGGCGAGTCGGACGGTGGGGTGTGCGTCGGCGTCGTCATCGGCTCAGGCGGACCGGTCGGTGGCCATTCTGGCCAGCTCGGAGAGCCCCGCTTTGGCCGCCGCGTTGATCGGCGCGGCCGCCAGCGCCGCCAGGGCCCGCTGGGTCAGCTCGGCGATGCGGCGCTCCGCCGCGGCCAGGGCGCCCACCGACTCGATTACCCCGCGCAACCGGTCCACCTCGGCATCGGTCAACTGCGCCCCGATCGAGTCGCGTAACAACTTGGCCGCCAACGGATCCGACCCGTCGGCCAGCTCCAGCGCCTCGGCCAGCAGCACGGTGCGCTTGCCCGAGCGCAGGTCGTCACCCGACGGCTTGCCGGTCACCGCCGGGTCACCGAACACACCCAGCACGTCGTCACGGAGCTGGAAGGCCACGCCGATGTCCGTCCCGAACCGGCCGAAGACGTCCTGCACGTCGGGCCGGTCGGCGGCGGCGGCCGCCCCGAGCTGCAGCGGTCGCGACACCGTGTAACAGGCGGTCTTATAGGTGTCGACGTTCATCGCCGAGGCGATCGACTCGGCGGCGCTGGCTTCGGCGACGATGTCCAGGAATTGACCGCCCAGTACCTCGGTGCGGATTTCGGCCCACACGCGCTGTACCCGCCGCACGGCGTCGGGCGGCAGTTCCGCGTGGAACACGATGTCGTCGGCCCACGACAGCGCGAGGTCGCCGAGCAGGATCGCGGCCGACATGCCGAACTGCTCCGGCGAACCCCGCCAGCGCCTGCCGCGGTGCAGGTCGGCGAACTGGACATGGGCGGTCGGGCGGCCGCGGCGGGTGGAGGAGTCATCGATGACGTCGTCGTGCACCAGCGCGCAGGCGTGCAGCAGCTCCAGCGCGGAAAACAGCAGCAGCACTTCGGAATCGGGTTCCCCGCTGGCCACGGCGCGCCAGCCCCAGTAGGCGAAGGCGGGTCGCAGCCGTTTGCCGCCGTTGAGCACGAAGCTCTCCAGGGCGGCGACCAGCACCTCGTAGTCGCTACCGATGTAGGCGGTGTCCGCGCGCCGGTCGTGCAGATACCGCCGGAGCCGATCGGTGATCGCGCCGGTCAACTCGACGGTTGCCGCTGCTGCTGGGGCTTTCGAGCTCAGCGCCGCGCCCCCTTCTGCTCGACGTGCTTGGTGTGGCAGGCCCGACCAGTGTATTCGGCGCGGCACCGGGGACCTTCTCAACCTGGCGTGGCGCTGATCGCTTCGACCGCCGCACTATTCCCCCGCAAGCGGGCGGCACCCCCACGCCTATGCTGGCGGGGTGTCGGAGCCGCCCGCTGTGCGGCCGGGAGACGCCCCAAGCATCGTCGGATGGAGAGAAGCCGCGTGACACTCAACACCATTGCGCTCGAGCTGGTGCCGCCGAACGCCGACGAAGGCCGCGAGCGGGCGCTCGAGGACGCGCGAAAGGTGGTGCAGTACTCGGCGGAAACCGGTCTGGCAGGCCGGCTGCGGCACGTGATGATCCCCGGCATCATCGCTGAGGACGACGACCGTCCCATCGTGATGAAGCCCAAACTCGACGTGCTGGACTTCTGGTCCATGGTCAAGCCCGAGCTGCCGGGATTCCATGGCCTGTGCACCCAGGTCACCGCCTTCTCCGACGAGCCGACCTTGCGGCGGCGGCTGACCGATCTGCGCGCGGCCGGGATGGAAGGCGTGGTCTTCGTCGGCGTCCCGCGCACGATGAACGACGGCGAAGGCTCCGGCGTCGCGCCCACGGACGCCCTGTCGATCTACCGTGAGCTCGTGCCCAACCGCGGCGTCATCCTGATACCCACCCGCGAGGGGGAGCACGGCCGGTTCAACTTCAAGTGCGATCAGGGCGCCACCTACGGCATGACCCAGCTGTTGTACTCCGACGCGATCGTCGGCTTCCTGCGCGAATTCGCCGAAACCACCGATCACCGGCCGGAGATCCTGCTGTCCTTCGGCTTCGTCCCCAAGATGGAGGGCCGGGTCGGCCTGATCAACTGGCTGATTCAGGACCCGGGTAACGCGGCGGTGGCCGACGAGCAGGAGTTCGTCAAACGGTTGGCCGCCAGCGAACCGCCCCAGAAGCGTCAGCTCATGACCGACCTCTACAAGCGCGTGATCGACGGGGTGGCCGAGCTGGGGTTCCCGCTGAGCATCCACCTCGAGGCCACCTACGGGGTGTCGGCGCCCGCCTTCCAGACGTTCGCGGAGATGCTGGCGTACTGGTCGCCCGCCCAGTACAGCTAGCTCGGCGGCTGGTCCCGCGGTGCGGTGAACCGCGGGGAACGATCGCGGTTCATCCAGGCCAGCAGCGCGACGACGCCGGCCGCGGCGAACGACGCGATGCCCAGCCACACGCCCGCCCCGGTGAATGACCGCGTGTTCGGGTCGGTGTAGCGGGCCTGAGCCGTCATCGTGCTCACGACGCCCGGCTTGAGCTTCCAGGACACCACCGTGGACTCGACCCGGTCGCCGTTGGTGGACGTCACCACGCCGGGGAAGGCGACGGTCAGCTCGACGTCGGCTTCGGAATCGGTCAGCGAGGTCAAGTCAGCGCGGCCCTCGAGGATGACCAGGTTGCCGCTGCGCCGCAGGGACAGGTTCACCCCCTGCGCATCGGAGTTCATGTTGGCCAGCTGCGGCAACTCGGCGAACGTCAGGTCCGAGAACACCGCCTGCGATCCCACGTAGCCGTCACTGTCGTAGTTCGACACCGCCACCTTCTGGCTGAACGGCAGGTTGTTGCTGTCGAGCTGGGGGCCGGTGTCCTTGGGCGTCTTGGGTTTAGCGGCGGCGACGATCTCCCCGGACACCAGGTCGTCGGGGGAGACGGTGAGCGACGCCCTGACCCGCAGGCAGCCGGTGGCCAGCGGCACCAGCATGAGCAGCATCGCGATGGCCACCAGGCGGCGGCGCCGAGCGGTGAATCCGCGGGATCGGGGCGGGGAGAGGCTGGCGCGCACCAGGTCATCGTGCCAGATCCGGCGCGCCGCCAGCGCGGGTCCGCCCGGGCGCGCCCGCGATCCGGCGATCACAGCGGGAGCTTGCGGCCCAAGATCGCGAATGCGCGCGGGTCGCCGGCGAAATGGTAGCCGCGGATCACGTCGGTGAAGCCCAGCCGGCGGTACAACCGCCAGGCCCGGTTCGGTTCGCCGTTGGTCTCGGGCGTGGACAGCAGGACGTTCTCTTCGGCTCGACCGGCGAGCAGCCGCCGGGCCAGCGCCTCGCCGAGGCCGCGACCCTGCGCGCGCGGGTGGATGTGCAGCTCGGTCAACTCGAAGTAACTGTTCATCAGCCCGGCGATCTCCTGCGCCGGCCGGCCGCCCCGTTGCAGTCCGAGCACGACCTGCTGCTGCCACCACTGCCCGGGTGCCCCGGGGTACCCGTAGGCGATGCCGAGCAGCGGGGCGTTGCTCAATTCGGCCACCGACGGGACCGCCCCGTCCGCGCCCTCGGCCGGCTCGGCGTCCACGACGCCCACCCCTTGCCAGCCCCGCCGGCGGATGTGCTCGAGCCACATCGCGGCGCGCTGGTTCTCGGTGCCGCGTGGGTACCGCATCGCGTCGACATACACCTTCAGGGCCTCGCCCAGACGGCGCTCCATATCGGTGGGCGGCAGATCGATGAGGAATATCGCCACTCGCGGTGTCCTCCTCACCCTGTGCTCGCATGCCGGCGTTCACGTTGTCGCGCGGCCCGCGCCGCCACCGCCATTATCGGACGCGCGGGGAGGCCGTCGGGCGGGCGGTCGCGGCAACGAACCGCCCACCCATCCCGGCTGGGGAAGCCGGTTGTAGCGCACGGCCGTTCCGGCTCCGACGGGGGCACGGCCGGGGCCAGGATAGAATCGCCACCGAACCAGTGGTATGGCGCAGATTGACCTCGTATCATTTCAGTTAGTTGCCCTACAACGGGCATCCGCGTGTTATCGATAGATACGCGTCAACTGTCGGCAAGGAGGGACGAATGCCACTCTCCGATCATGAGCAGCGGATGCTCGATCAGATCGAGAGCGCTCTCTACGCCGAAGATCCCAAGTTCGCGTCGAGCGTCCGCGGCGGAGGGTTGCGCGCGCCCACCGCGCGCCGCCGCCTGCAGGGCGCGGCCCTGTTCGTGATCGGCCTCGCGATGCTGGTTTCCGGGGTGGCGTTCAAGGCCACCATGATCGGAAACTTCCCGATTCTCAGCGTCTTCGGGTTCATCGTGATGTTCGGTGGCGTGGTGTTCGCCATCACGGGTCCACGGTTGTCCGGCCGCCCCGACCACCCCGGCTCGGCGCCCGGCTCGCTGCGGCAGCGCCGCAACAAGGGCGGCGGGGGTTCGTTCACCAGTCGCATGGAAGACCGGTTCCGCCGCCGCTTCGACGACTAGCGGTCTCGCCAACGAATCTGGGGTAGCCACCGGGCTCCCCCTTTTTCATGTCTGTTTCGTAGCCGGGCGCGCCGTCATCGTCACAGATTGATCCGGCTCGGCTGAGTATCGCCGGGCCGGTGATGCCGTTTTGAGGCCGGATCGAGCCGCAACCGTGCTTTGGCGCAGGAGTTGAGCCCCACCGCGCCCCACCGAGTGCCTCCACTTCGCCCCACATCGTGGCCTGTGCGGCTTTGAGCTGCGGTTTCCTACCTTCTACTGGAACGCGAGGCTGGGCCCGGTGGGTCCGGATGCGGTGGCATGTGCGCCCATGGGTGGCGGATAACCTGGAAAAGTCCGCCACGACACTCTCGGAATGGGGCGAAGTGGGGGATTGTGGGGTATGGTGGCCACAGTGTTTGGGTGACCCCGAGTGGGAGGTGAGCCGGTGTTTCTCGGCACCTACACGCCCAAACTCGACGACAAAGGGCGGCTCACGTTGCCCGCCAAATTTCGCGACGCGCTGGCAGGGGGGTTGATGGTCACCAAGAGCCAGGACCACAGCCTCGCCGTCTACCCGCGGGGCGAATTCGAGCAGCTCGCGCGCCGGGCGAGCAAGGCGTCGAGGAGCAACCCCGACGCCAGGGCGTTCCTGCGCAACCTCGCCGCCGGCACCGACGAGCAGCATCCCGACGCGCAGGGCCGCATCACACTGTCGGCCGACCACCGCCGCTACGCGAACCTCTCCAAGGATTGCGTGGTGATCGGAGCGGTCGACTACCTCGAGATCTGGGATGCGCAAGCCTGGCAGGACTACCAGCAGACCCACGAAGAGAACTTCTCCGCGGCCAGCGATGAAGCACTCGGCGACATCATCTGAGGCGCACGCCCGTGCAACGTGGCCTCTGCCCGAACCGACCCTGGCGTACTTCCCCAACGCCAGGTTCGTGCCTTCGGACAGGGACCTCGATGCAGGGGCGTCTCGCCGGACCCGGGGAGGCGTTGCGGTGGCTGACGATTCGGGCGACTTCGGACACGTACCCGTCCTGCTGCGGCGCTGCGTCGAACTGCTGACCCCCGCGCTGACCCGTCACCATGCCGACGGGTCGGGGGCCGTCCTGCTCGATGCCACCCTGGGCGCGGGCGGGCATGCCGAGCGGTTCTTGACCGACCTGCCCGGGCTGCGGTTGATCGGACTCGACCGCGACCCCAGCGCGCTGGAAATCGCCGGCGACCGGTTGGCGCGATTTGCCGACCGCGTCACGCTGGTGCACAGCCGCTACGACGGCCTCGCCGCGGCACTGGCCGAATCCGGTTACGACACAGTCGGATCGCTCGACGGGATGCTGTTCGACCTCGGGGTGTCGTCCATGCAGCTCGACCGCGCCGAGCGGGGCTTCGCCTACGCGCAGGACGCGCCGCTGGACATGCGGATGGATCCCGAGTCGCCGTTGACGGCGGCCGACATCCTCAACACCTACGACGAAGCCGCGCTGGCGGACATCCTGCACCGCTACGGCGAGGAACGGTTCGCGCGCCGGATCGCCGCGCAGATCGTGCGCCAGCGCGCTCGCGCACCCTTCACGTCGACCGCGGAGCTGGTAGCCCTGCTCTACCAAGCGATTCCGGCCCCGGCCCGGCGGACCGGGGGCCACCCGGCCAAGCGCACCTTCCAGGCCCTGCGGATCGCGGTCAACGACGAGTTGGACTCTTTGCGCAGCGCGATCCCGGCCGGGCTGGACGCGCTCGCCGTCGGCGGGCGCATGGTGGTGCTGGCCTACCAGTCCCTGGAGGACCGGATCGTCAAGCGGTTGTTCGCCGACGCGGTCGCGTCCCGCACGCCGGTGGATCTGCCGGTCGAGCTTCCCGGCCACGAGCCGCGATTCCGGTCGCTCACGCACGGCGCCGAACGCGCGGACGCCGCCGAGGTCGAACGCAATCCGCGCAGCGCCGCGGTGCGACTACGCGCCGTGCAACGGGTCCAGCAGGCAACCGGAAAGGGCGACGCATGAAAGCAAAGCGGGAGACGCCGAATCGCCGCGGCGGGCGCGACGGTTCCGCCCGGCGCAGCAGGCGCTCGGCCGCCGAGCCCGGCTCGGCCCGCCGCACCCGGCCGGGGCGGAGCGCGGCGCCCACCCGGGAGAGCCGCGCGCCCAAATCCGGACCGCACACCGGCCCCATCGCCCGGCCCGCCGAGCGTCCCGCGCGGCCCAAGAGCACGAGCCAGGCGAAGGCGCGGGCTAAGGCACGGAAGGCCAAGGCGCCCAAGGTCGTTCGCCCACGCCTGAGCGAGCGCCTGGCGACCCGGCTGGCCTCGATCGACCTGCGGCCCCGCACCCTGGCGGCCAAGGTCCCGTTCGTCGTGTTGGTCATCGGCGCGCTGGGCCTCGGCCTGGGTCTCACCCTGTGGTTGTCCACGGACTCCGCGGAGCGCTCCTACAAATTGAGCCACGCCCGCGAGAAGACTCGGCTGCTGCAACAGCAGAAAGAGGCGCTGGAACGTGATGTGCGCGAGGCGGAATCCGCACCGGCACTGGCGGAGGCGGCCCGCAAACAGGGCATGATCCCGACGCGGGACACCGCGCACCTGGTCCAGGACCCGTCCGGGAACTGGGTGGTCGTCGGCACGCCCAAGCCGGCTGACGGGGTGCCGCCACCACCGTTGAACAGCAAGCTTCCCGACCAAGGCCCGCCGGTGCCCCCCGCACCGCCGGCGCCGCCCGCCGAAGTCCCGGTCCGGCTGCAGCCCGACCCCGCGGCGCCCGCGCCGGCCCGGTCCGGTCCCGAGGCGCTGCTGCGTGCACCGGACGGATCGTCGACGCTCGGCGGCCAGCACCTGGCGCAGACCGGGCCGCAACCGCCGGGCATACCGGGGGCACCGGCAGCCGGGCAGGCGCCCGCTGCGCTGCCCGCGCCGGGTGCGCTGCCCGTGCCGGGCGTGCCGGTGCCGGGGCTGCCCGCGCCTGCGGTGATCGCGCCCGCTCCGGGGCCCGCCGAGGTGCCGGTGCCGTTGGGCGGCTTGCCGATTCCGCCGCCCGGGCAGGTGCCCGCACCGCTGCCCGCTGAGGTTCCGGTGCCGGTGCAACGGGCCCCCGCGGTTCCCCCGCCGGTGGCTCCCGTCGTGCCCGCCGCCCCCGTGTTGGCGCCGCAGCCGGTGGCTCCCGGTCCCGCCGTGACGCCGGGTGCGCCCCGGTGAGCCGCGGCGACTCCATGCGCGCCCGCCGGTCGCAGCCGAGCCGTGGTCCCCGTAAAGCGCAGGAAGCCAAGGGGGTTCGCCAGCCGAAGCGCCGCGGGAAGCAACAGCAGGCCCAGGACGTCCGGGAGCCGAAGCGATTCCGGAAAGCCAAGGAAGCCAAGCAGGGCCGCGCGGCCGACCGTCCGGAGGCCGCGGCGACCGGGCACTCCGCTCGGGAGCGGCGCACCCGCAAGCTCGTTCAGGCGGGCAGCCGCGGCGCGTCGTTCGTGTTCCGGCATCGGGCCGGGAACGCGGCCATCGGGCTCCTGATCGTGGTGGCGGCGGTCCAGCTGTTCGTCCTGCAGGTGACCAACGCGCCGACGCTGCGCGCCCAGGCGGCGAGCCAGCTCAAGGTCACCGACGTCGAGAAGGCCGTGCGCGGCAGCATCGTCGACCGCAACAAGGATCAGCTGGCGTTCACAACCGAGTCGCGCGCGTTGACGTTCCAGCCCAAGAGGATTCGCAAACAACTCGACGAGGCCAAGAGCAAGAACTCGGCGGCCCCCGACCCACAGCAGCGGCTGCGGGACATCGCCAAAGAGGTCGCCACCCGGCTGGGCAACAAGCCCGACTCCGCGACCGTGTTGAAGAAGCTGCAGAGCGACGAGAACTTCGTCTATCTGGCGCGCGCCGTCGACCCCGCGGTCGCCAGCGCGATCTCCGACAAGTATCCCGAAGTCGGTTCGGAGCGGCAGGATCTGCGGCAGTACCCCGGCGGGTCGTTGGCGGCCAACATCGTCGGCGGCATTGACTGGGACGGCCACGGGCTGCTGGGGCTGGAGGAGTCGCTGGACTCGGTACTGTCGGGGACCGATGGCTCGGTCACCTACGACCGGGGATCCGACGGCGTCGTCATCCCCGGCAGTTACCGCAACCGGCACCGGGCGGTCAACGGCTCGATGGTCCAGCTGACGCTCGACGACGACATCCAGTTCTACGTGCAGCAGCAGGTGCAGCAGGCCAAGAATCTGTCCGGCGCACATGATGTTTCGGCGGTCGTGCTGGATTCGAAGACCGGCGAGGTTCTGGCGATGGCCAACGACAACACCTTCGACCCGTCCCAGGACATCGGGCGCCAGGGCGACAAGCAGCTGGGCAACCTGGCGGTGTCCTCGCCGTTCGAGCCGGGCTCGGTGAACAAGGTCATCACCGCGTCCTCGGTCATCGAGTACGGCCTGTCCAACCCCGACGAGGTGCTGCAGGTGCCCGGCTCGATCAACATGGGCGGCGTCAACGTGCACGACGCGTGGGAGCACGGCGTGATGCCCTACACCACGACCGGCGTGTTCGGAAAGTCCTCCAACGTCGGCACTTTGATGCTCGCGCAACGCGTCGGGCCGGAACGCTTCTACGACATGGTCCGCAAATTCGGGCTCGGGCAGCGCACCAACGTGGGCCTGCCCGGTGAGAGCGCCGGACTGGTGCCGCCGATCGACCAATGGTCGGGCAGCACCTTCTCCAACCTGCCCATCGGGCAAGGGCTTTCGATGACGCTGCTGCAGATGGCCGGCATGTATCAGACGATCGCCAACGATGGGGTGCGCATCCCGCCGCGGATCGTCAAGGCCACCATCGCACCCGACGGCACCCGGACCGAGGAGGCGCGTCCCGAGGGCGTGCGGGTGGTTTCGCCGCAGACGGCCCAAACCGTGCGCAACATGCTGCGCGCCGTCGTGCAGCGCGACCCGATGGGCTACCAGCAGGGCACCGGGCCCTCCGCCGCGGTGACCGGCTACCAGATGGCCGGCAAGACGGGCACCGCTCAGCAGATCAACCCGGCCTGCGGCTGCTACTTCGACAACGTCTACTGGATAACCTTCGCCGGCATGGCCACCGTCGACAACCCGCGCTATGTCATCGGGATCATGATGAACAACCCGGATCGCAACGCCGACGGTACGCCGGGCCACTCGGCGGCCCCGTTGTTCCACAACATCGCCGGCTGGCTCATGCAGCGGGAGAACGTGCCGCTGTCGCCGGACCCGGGTCCGCCGCTGACCCTGCAGGCGACGTAGCCAACCGGAAACCGCCGGCCAATCTGTCGTGCAGTGACGTCGGGTGTGCGTCCAGGGCGGGATTCGGGCCGAAATCCCGCCCTCAACGCACACTCGATCGATGAGCCCACCTGGCTGGCAGGCGCCTCTCGGTAGGGTGTCATGGCCGATCATGAGGACCACGTGCGTGGACGGGAGGTGTGCCGTGCCCACTGATTTGCGCCCCAGCGCCGTGGCGGGCGCGCGCCTGCCCGCGCTGGCGGCCCAGGTCGGGGCGGTGCCCGCGGACCGGGGCGCGGCGGTGCCCGACGTGCCCGTCACCGGCGTCACGCTGCGCGCCCAGGACGTGCGGCCCGGCGACCTGTTCGCCGCGCTGACGGGCGCCTCGACCCACGGGGCGCGGTACGCCCCCGAGGCGATCGAACGCGGCGCCGTCGCGGTCCTCACCGACGCCGCCGGCGTCGCGGAGATGGGCGCGTCGGCCTCGACCGTCCCGACACTGGTGCATCCGGCGCCCCGCGGGGTCCTCGGCGCCCTGGCCGCCACGGTGTACGGGAACCCATCGGAGCGTACGACGGTCATCGGGATCACCGGAACCTCGGGCAAGACCACCACGACGTATCTGGTCGAATCCGGGCTGCGCGCCGCGGGCCGCAAGGCCGGGCTGATCGGCACGATCGGCATCCGGATCGACGGCGCCGACGTCCCGAGCGCGCTGACCACGCCGGAGGCGCCCGCGCTGCAGGCCATGTTCGCGGCGATGGCCGAGCGCGGGGTGGACACCGTGGTCATGGAGGTCTCGAGCCACGCGCTGGCGCTCGGCCGGGTGGACGGCACCGGCTTCGCGGTGGGCGGCTTCACCAACCTGTCGCGCGACCACCTCGACTTTCACCCCACCATGGCCGACTACTTCGAGGCCAAGGCGAAGCTGTTCGACCCCGCGTCACCGCTGCGGGCCCGGCGGGTGGTGGTCTGCGTCGACGACGACGCCGGGCGCGCGATGGCGGCGCGGGCCGGGGATGCCATCACCGTCAGCGCAGCCGGCGAGCCGGCGCACTGGCGCGCCATGGACGTGATGCCGATGGGGGCCGGGGGACAGCAGTTCACCGCGATCGACCCCGCCGGCGTGCGCCACCGGGTCGGCATCCGGTTGCCGGGGCATTACAACGTCGCCAATTGCCTTGTGGCACTTGCGCTTCTGGACGCGGTGGGAGTCTCACCCGAGCAAGCGGCGCCCGGACTGCTGGAGACCCGGGTGCCCGGGCGCATGGAAGACATCGACGGTGGCCAGGATTTCCTCGCGCTGGTCGACTACGCCCACAAGCCCGGCGCGCTGCGCGCGGTGCTGACCACTCTGGCGCGGCCGGGTCGCCGGCTGGCGGTGGTGTTCGGCGCCGGCGGCGAGCGCGACCCGGGCAAGCGGGCGCCGATGGGCGCGACCGCCGCTGAGCTGGCCGACCTGGTCGTCGTCACCGATGACAACCCCCGCGGCGAGGACCCCGCCGCCATCCGCCGCGAGATCCTGTCCGGTGCGACCGAAAGCGGTGGTGCGGCCGAGGTCGTCGAGATCGGGGACCGGCGCGCGGCCATCCGGCACGCCGTCGCCTGGGCGCAACCGGGCGACGTGGTGCTGGTCGCCGGCAAGGGGCACGAGACCGGGCAGCGCGCCGCCGGCGAAACCCGTCCGTTCGACGACCGGGTGGAGCTGTCCGAGGCGTTGCGGGCCCGTCGGCCCCGTGAGACTCGGTCATGATCGACCTCACCGTCGCGCAGATCGCCGAGCTGGTGGGCGGCACGCTGGCCGACATCTCACCGCGGGCCGCCGCCGAGCTCCGCGTCACCGGAACCGTCGAATTCGATTCGCGCGCAGTGGGTCCCGGCGGGTTGTTCCTCGCGCTGCCGGGGGCGCACGCCGATGGGCATGACTACGCGCGGGCGGCGGCGGCGGCCGGCGCGGTGGCCGTGCTGGCCGCCCGGCCGGTGGGGGTGCCGGCGATCGTGGTGCCCCCGCAGCGGGCGAGCCGCGGCGGCGGCCTGGCCGGGGTGCTCGAACACGACACCGACGGCTCGGGCGCGGCCGTGCTCGCCGCGCTGGCCAGGCTGGCCAAGGCGGTGGCCGCCGAGCTGGTGGCCGGCGGCCTGACCATCATCGGCATCACGGGTTCGTCGGGGAAGACGTCGACCAAAGACCTCGTCAAGACCGTGCTCGAGCCGCTGGGCGAGGTCATCGCCCCGCCCGGGTCGTTCAACAACGAGCTGGGCCACCCCTGGACGGTGCTGCGCGCGACGCGGGACACCGACTACCTGGTTCTCGAGATGTCGGCCCGCCATCCCGGCAACATCGCCGCGCTGGCCGAGATCGCCCCGCCCGCGATCGGGGTGGTGCTCAACGTCGGCACCGCCCACCTGGGCGAGTTCGGCTCACGGGAGGCCATCGCGCGGACCAAATCCGAACTGCCGCAATCGGTTCCGCCGTCCGGTGTGGTCATCCTCAACGCCGACGACCCGGTGGTGGCGGCGATGGCCCGCGTCACCGGGGCGAGGGTGGTGCGGGTCAGCCGGTCCAGCCGCACCGACTCGGGTCCCAGCGACGTCTGGGCGGACGGAGTGTCGCTGGACGAACTGGCCAGGCCGCGCTTTACCCTGCACGCGATGGACAGCGCGGTCGCGGTTGAGCTCGGCGTGTTCGGCGACCATCAGGTCACCAACGCGCTGTGTGCCGCCGCGGTCGCGCTGGAGTGCGGCGCGACCGTCGACCAGGTCGCCGCCGCGCTGGCGCAGGCGGGGCCGGTGTCGCGGCACCGGATGCACGTGACCACCCGGGCGGACGGGGTGACGGTGATCGACGACGCCTACAACGCCAACCCCGACTCGATGCGGGCCGGCCTGCAGGCGCTGGCCTGGATCGCCCACCGCGCAGGCGAGAAGCGCAGGAGCTGGGCGGTGCTGGGCGAAATGGCCGAGCTCGGCGACGACGCGGTGGCCGAACACGATCGCATCGGCCGCCTGGCGGTGCGCTTAGATGTGTCTCGACTCGTCGTCGTGGGAAGTGGGAGGTCGATGAGCGCCATGCACCACGGAGCGGTCATGGAGGGCTCGTGGGGAGCTGAGGCGGTCAACGTGGCCGATGCCGACGCGGCGCTGGCGCTGTTGCGGGCCGAGCTGCAGCCCGGCGACGTGGTCCTGGTCAAGGCCTCCAACGCGGCGGGGCTGGGAGCGCTGGCCGACGCCCTGGCTGGCGTCGATCGCGAGGGCGGCGAAGCCGGGCGAAGCGGGTCGTCACCATCGGACGTCGGGGGGACCGGCTCGTGAGGCAGATCCTGATCGCCGTCGCGATCGCGCTCGCGGTGTCAATCCTGTTGACGCCGGCGCTGATTCGCCTGTTCACCAGGCAGGGTTTCGGCCATCACACCCGCGAGGACGGGCCGCCCAGCCATCATTCGAAGCGCGGCACGCCGTCGATGGGCGGCGTGGCGATCCTCGCCGGCATCTGGGCGGGCTACCTCGGGACCCACCTGGCCGGGCTGGCGTTCGACGGCGAGGGCGTCTCCGCGTCGGGCCTGCTGGTGCTGGGCCTGGCGACCGCGCTCGGCGGCGTCGGCTTCCTCGACGACCTGATCAAGGTCCGCCGGTCGCGCAACCTCGGGTTGAACAAGACGGCCAAGACCATCGGGCAGGTGGCCGCCGCGGTGCTGTTCGGCGTGCTGGTCTTGCAGTTCCGCAACGGCAGCGGATTGACACCGGCCAGCTCGGACCTGTCCTATGTGCGCGAAATCGCCACCGTCACTTTGACTCCGGCGCTGTTCGTGTTGTTCTGCGTGGTCGTGGTCAGCGCGTGGTCCAACGCGGTCAATTTCACCGACGGTCTGGACGGCCTGGCCGCCGGGTGCATGGCCATGGTCACCGCCGCCTACGTGTTGATCACCTTCTGGCAGTACCGCAACGCGTGCGTGACGGCGCCGGGCCTGGGCTGCTACAACGTGCGCGACCCGCTGGACCTGGCGCTCGTCGCGGCCGCCACCGCGGGCGCCTGCATCGGCTTCCTGTGGTGGAACGCCGCTCCCGCGAAGATTTTCATGGGGGACACCGGCTCGCTGGCGCTGGGTGGCATCATCGCGGGCCTGTCGGTCACCAGCCGCACCGAGATCCTCGCCGTCGTGCTGGGGTCGCTGTTCGTCGCCGAGGTCACCTCGGTGGTGCTGCAGATCCTGGCGTTTCGCACCACCGGTCGCCGGGTGTTCCGGATGGCGCCGTTCCACCACCATTTCGAGTTGGCGGGCTGGGCCGAAACCACGGTGATCATTCGCTTCTGGCTGCTCACGGCGATCACGTGTGGGCTGGGCGTGGCCCTCTTCTACGGTGAGTGGCTGGGCGCGATCGGTGCCTGACGTGCCCGGACTCGAGCCTCTGGTGCCGGGCGCGCCGGTGCTGGTGGCCGGCGGCGGGGTGACCGGCAAGGCGGTGCTGTCCGCGCTGATCCGGTTCGGCGCGGTGCCGACCCTGTGCGACGACGACCCGGCCACGTTGCGGCGCTACGCCGAGAGCGGCGTGGCGACGATGACGACGTCGACGTCCGCGGAGCGCCTTGCGCAGTACGCCCTGGTGGTCACCAGCCCCGGGTTCTCGCCGGACACGCCGCTGCTGGCCGCCGCCGCGACGGAGGGCGTGCCGATCTGGGGCGACGTGGAGCTGGCCTGGCGGCTGGACACGGCGGGTTACTACGGGCCACCGCGCCGCTGGCTGGTGGTGACCGGCACGAACGGCAAGACGACCACGACGTCGATGCTGCATGCCATGCTGACCGCCGCGGGCCGGCGCAGCGTGCTGTGCGGCAATATCGGCGACCCGGTGCTCGACGTGCTCGAGCAGCCGGCCGACCTGCTGGCCGTCGAGCTGTCCAGCTTTCAGCTGCACTGGGCGCCCTCGGTGCGGCCCGAGGCGGGCGTCGTGCTCAACATCGCGGAGGACCACCTGGATTGGCATTCGACCATGGCCGACTACACGGCGGCCAAGGCGCGCGTGCTGGGCGGCCGGGTGGCGGTGGTGGGGCTCGACGACGCCCGGGCCGCGGCGTTGCTGGGCACCGCCGGGGCGCCGGTGCGCGTCGGCTTCCGGCTCGGCGAGCCGGCGGTGGGCGAACTCGGCGTGCGCGACGGCCGGCTGGTCGACCGCGCCTTCGCCGACGACCTCGCGCTCCTGCCGGTCGACTCGATCCCGGTGCCCGGGCCCGTCGGCGTCCTCGACGCCCTGGCCGCGGCCGCGCTGGCCCGCAGCGTCGACGTGCCCGCCGAGGCGATCGCGGGGGCGGTCGCGTCCTTCCGGGTGGGCCGGCACCGGGCGGAGGTGGTCGCGGTGGCCGACGGCATCACCTACGTCGACGACTCCAAGGCCACCAATCCGCACGCCGCCGAGGCGTCCGTGCTCGCCTACTCCCGCGTGGTGTGGGTGGCGGGCGGATTGCTCAAGGGCGCGTCGGTGGACGCCGAGGTCGCCCGGATGGCCCCCCGCCTGGTCGGGGCCGTGCTGATCGGCCGGGATCGGCAAGAGGTTGCAGAGGCGTTATCGCGACACGCGCCGGATGTCCCCGTCGTCCAGGTTGTGACAGGCGAGGATGCTGATATGAATGCGACGGCTGTGGTTGTTGGTGCAAATGTGACAGAAGTGAAATATTCCGGCGACGATCTCGGCACTTCCGTCATGACCGCGGCGGTGGCCGCGGCCCGCGACCTGGCCCGGCCCGGCGACACGGTGCTGCTGGCACCCGCGGGCGCCTCGTTTGACCAGTTCACCGGGTACGCCGACCGCGGCGACGCCTTCGCCGCCGCCGTCCGCGCGGCCACCCGGTAGGGCGGGAATGGGTAACCCGCTGGCCCGGCTCAGACGCCGGGACAAGGACATTGCAGAGGCCGGCGCCACCGAGGCCACCGACGCCACCGCGCCGGAGCAGCCGGACGCCGACGACGACGCGGCGACCGGCCCCGTCAGCGCCGCAGGCAGCTCGGAGGCCAGGCCGTCCACGAAGCCGCAGGCGGGAGGCGAGGGGCGTAACCGGTTCGGCGCCTGGCTGAGCCGGCCCATGACCTCGTTCCACCTGATCATCGCCGTGGCCGGGCTGCTGACGACGCTCGGTTTGATCATGGTGCTGTCGGCCTCGGGCGTGCGGTCCTACGACGCCGACGGGTCGGCCTGGGTGATCTTCGGCAAGCAGGTGCTGTGGACGGTGATCGGCCTGATCGCCTGCTACGCCTCGCTGCGCATGTCGGTCCGGTTCATCCGCCGCGTCGCCTTCACCGGCTACGTCGTCACCGTCATCCTGCTGGTGCTCGTGCTGGTGCCCGGCATCGGCAACCTGGCCAACGGGTCCCGGAAGTGGTTCGTCATCGCCGGATTCTCGATGCAGCCCTCGGAGTTGGCGAAGATCGCCTTCGCCATCTGGGGCGCGCACCTGCTGGCGGCACGCCGCCTGGAGCGCGCCTCGCTGCGCGACATGCTGATCCCGCTGGTGCCGGCGGCGGTCATCGCGCTGGCGCTGATCGTCGCCCAGCCTGACCTGGGGCAGACGGTGTCGCTGGGCATCATCCTGCTGGCGTTGTTGTGGTACGCCGGGCTGCCGCTGCGCGTCTTCGCCACCTCGCTGCTGGCCGTCTTCATGGCGGGCGCGGTCCTGGCCATGTCCGCGGGTTACCGCTCGGACCGGGTGAAGTCCTGGATGAACCCCGAGAACGACCCCATGGACACCGGCTACCAGGCCCGCCAGGCGAAGTTCGCCCTGGCCCACGGGGGGATCTTCGGCGACGGCCTGGGCCAGGGCGTCGCGAAGTGGAACTACCTGCCCAACGCCCACAACGACTTCATCTTCGCGATCATCGGCGAGGAGCTGGGCTTCGTCGGCGCATTCGGGCTGCTGGTGCTCTTCGGGTTGTTCGCCTACACCGGGATGCGCATCGCCCGCCGGTCGGCCGACCCCTTCCTGCGGCTCCTGACCGCCACGACGACGATGTGGGTGCTGGGCCAGGCGTTCATCAACATCGGTTACGTGATCGGGATCCTGCCGGTCACCGGCATCCAGCTGCCGCTCATCTCAGCGGGTGGAACTTCCACGGCTGCAACGCTTTTCATGATCGGCATCATGGCCAACGCGGCCCGTCACGAACCGGAGGCGGTGGCCGCGCTGCGCGCCGGCCGTGACGACAAGGTGAACCGCTTCCTGCGGCTGCCGCTGCCGCAGCCGTACGTGCCGACGCGGCTGGAATCGTTCCGCGACCGCAAGCGCGGCGGCAAGCAACCGGGCAAGGGAAGCCCGCCGCGCAACGGCGCGCGCAAGCCCGCCCGCACGGCCCAGGAACCGCTGCGGCCGGCGTTCTCCCGCACAGCCGCACGGCCGGCGCGCAGGGCGGTGCATCATGGATCTGGCCAGCGCTCCGCCACTCGCGGGGCCGGCCAGCGTCAGGCACGGCGCGCACGCGCACTGGAAGGTCAGCGTTACGGGTGAACGACACGGTCAGCAAGCCGACCGGCGGGCGGGGGACAAGTCCCCAGCCCGCCGGTGCCGCGTTGTCGGCATTTAAACCCCTGTCGGTCGTGCTGGCCGGCGGGGGCACCGCGGGCCACGTCGAGCCCGCGATGGCGGTGGCCGACGCGCTCAGCGCACTCGATCCGCAGGTGCGCATCACCGCGCTCGGCACCCACCGCGGGCTGGAGACCCGGCTGGTCCCCCAGCGCGGCTACCACCTCGAGCTGATCACGCCGGTGCCGCTGCCGCGCAAGCCCAGCGGCGACCTCGCGCGGCTGCCCCCGCGGGTGTGGCGCGCGGTCCGCGAGACCCGCGCGGTGCTCGACGCGGTGGACGCCGACGTCATCATCGGTTTCGGTGGGTACGTGGCGCTGCCGGCCTACCTCGCCGCCCGCGGGATTCCCCGCGGCCTCAGCCGTCGGCGCCGCGTCCCGGTGCTGATCCACGAAGCGAACGCCAGCGCCGGCCTGGCCAACCGCGTCGGCGCCCGCGGCGCCGACCGGGTGCTGTCCGCGGTTCCCGACTGCGGTTTGCCGCGCGCCGAGGTGGTGGGGGTGCCGGTGCGGGCGGCCATCACGTCGCTGGACCGCGCGGCGCTGCGCGCCGAGGCGCGCAGGCATTTCGGCTTCGCCGAGGACGCGCGGGTGTTGCTGGTGTTCGGCGGTTCGCAGGGGGCCGTGTCGCTCAACCGGGCCGTGTCCGGCGCCGCCGCCGACCTGGCGGCCGCGGGCGTGTCGGTGCTGCACGCGCACGGGCCGAAGAACACCCTCGACCTGCGGGAGAGCCAACCGGGCGATCCGCCGTACGTCGCGGTGCCCTACCTCGACCGGATGGACCTGGCCTACGCCGCCGCCGACCTGGCGATCTGCCGGTCCGGCGCCATGACCGTCGCCGAGGTCTCGGCGGTCGGGTTGCCGGCCATCTACGTGCCGCTGCCGATCGGCAACGGCGAACAGCGGCTCAACGCGCTGCCGGTGGTCAACGGCGGGGGCGGCATGGTGGTCGCCGACGCCGCGCTGACGCCGGAACTGGTGGCCCGCGAGGTGTCCGCCCTGCTCAACGACCCGCCCCGGTTGGCGGCTATGACGACGGCCGCCGCGCGGGTCGGGCACCCCGACGCGGCGCGCCAGGTGGCGCAGGCGGCGCTGGACATCGCCAGGAAGGCAGCCGCGGGAGGGCGGCGGTGAACGCCGAACAGCTGCCGCCCGAGCTGCAGCGGGTGCACATGGTGGGCATCGGCGGAGCCGGCATGTCGGGCATCGCCCGCATCCTGCTGGACCGCGGCGCGCTGGTCTCGGGGTCCGATGCCAAGGAGTCCCGCGGCGTGCACGCCCTGCGCGCCCGGGGCGCCTCGATCCGCATCGGCCACGACGCGTCGTCGCTCGACCTGCTGCCCGGCGGCCCGACGGCGGTCATCACCACCCACGCCGCCATTCCGAAGACCAACCCCGAGCTCGTCGAGGCCCGCCGGCGGGGCATTCCGATCATCCTGCGACCGGCGGTGCTGGCCAAGCTGATGGACGGGCGCACCACGCTGATGGTCACCGGCACGCACGGCAAGACGACGACGACGTCGATGTTGATCGTGGCGCTGCAGCACTGCGGGCGCGACCCGTCGTTCGCGGTCGGCGGTGAGATGGGGGAGGCCGGCACCAACGCGCATCACGGCAGCGGTGACTGCTTCGTGGCCGAGGCCGACGAGAGCGACGGCTCGCTGCTGGAATACACGCCGAACGTCGCCGTGGTCACCAACATCGAGACCGATCACCTGGATTTCTACGGCAGCGCCGACGCCTACGTCCGGGTGTTCGACGCCTTCGTGGAGCGGCTGGCCCCGGGTGGGGCGTTGGTGGTGTGCGTCGACGATCCGGGCGCGGCCGCGCTGGCGGACCGCACGGCCGAGCTGGGAATCCGGGTGCTGCGTTATGGATCCGACCCGGGCGTGGACCAGGCCGCCACCCTGCTGTCCTGGGAGCAGCAGGGCACCGAGGCGGTCGCCCACGTCCAGCTGGCGGGCGAACAGCATCCCCACGTGATGCGGCTGTCGGTGCCCGGTCGGCACATGGCGCTCAACGCGCTTGGCGCCCTGCTCGCCGCGCTCGAGATCGGCGCCCCGGCGGACGCGGTGCTGGACGGGCTGGCCGGTTTCGAGGGGGTCCGCCGGCGGTTCGAACTGGTCGGCAACTCCGGGTCGGTGCGCGTCTTCGACGACTACGCCCACCATCCCACCGAGATCAGCGCGACGCTGGCCGCCGTCCGCACGGTCCTCGAGCAGAGCTCCGGCGGCCGCAGCCTCGTGGTTTTTCAGCCTCACTTATATTCGCGCACAAAGGAATTCGCCGCGGAATTCGGTCGCGCGCTGGACGCCGCCGACGAGGTGTTCGTCCTCGACGTGTACGGCGCCCGCGAACAACCGCTGGCCGGGGTCAGCGGCGCCAGCGTCGCCGAGCACGTCAGCGTGCCCGTGCGCTACCTGCCGGACTTCTCCGCGGTCGCCGAGCAGGTGGCCGCGGCTGCCGGCCCCGGCGACGTCATCGTCACGATGGGCGCGGGCGACGTGACCCTGCTCGGGCCGGAGATCGTCACCGAGCTGCGGATCCGGGACAACCGCAGCGCGCCCGGCCGGCCGGGAGTGCCGCGATGACCCAGCCGGACGACCCCGTGGGTGTCGCCGGCGAATCGGCCTCCGGTTCGGCGGACGGCGCGATCACCGAACCGATCTTCGCCGCGGGGCCCGACGTCGAGAAGCCCACGGAGGACGAGGAATTCGAGGGGCCGCGCCGACGGGCGCGCCGGGAAAGAGCCGAGCGCCGCGCGGCGCAGGCACGCGCCACCGCCATCGAAGAGGCCCGCCGGGAGGCCAAACGCCGGGCCACCGGCCGCGCGGCCGACGAGCCCAAACCCGTGGCCCGGGGTGTGGTCCGCGGCCTGAAGATGCTGTTGGTGACGGTGCTGCTGGTCGCCCTCGGGATCGGGCTCGCGCTGATCCTGTACTTCACCCCCGCGATGTCGGCCCGCAACATCGTCGTCGTCGGCACCGGGGTGGTGACCCGGGAAGAGGTGTTGGACGCCGCCCGGGTGCGGCCGGGCACGCCGCTGCTGCAGATCAACACCAACCAGGTCGCCGACCGGGTGGCCGCCATCCGGCGGGTGGCCAGCGCCCGGGTGCAGCGCCAGTACCCGTCGGCGCTGCGCATCACCATCGTCGAGCGAATCGCGGTGGCGGTGAAGGACTTTCCCGACGGCCCGCACCTGTTCGACCGCGACGGCGTCGACTTCGCGACCGGGCCGCCGCCGCCGGCGCTGCCGTACCTCGACGTCGCCAACCCGGGCCCCAACGACCCGGCGACCAAGGCCGCGCTGCAGGTGCTGACCGCGCTGCGACCCGAGGTCGCGGGCCAGGTGGGCCGGGTCGCGGCCCCCTCGGACGCCTCGATCACGCTGACGCTGGGCGATGGCCGGGTCGTCATCTGGGGGACGACCGATCGCACCGACGAGAAGGCCGAGAAGCTGGCCGCGCTGCTGACCCAGCCCGGACGGACCTACGACGTGTCGAGCCCCGACCTGCCGACGGTGAAGTAGCGACGCCGGTCAAGCGCGGCGTGTGACGGTCGTAACAGAAAAAATTTGCGAGCCGCGCGTCGGCGCGCCTGCGGGGTTAGGGCGCGCCATGCCCATACCGTTCTGGTTGCGCGGAACTACTTGACATAACTCTAACTCTATGGTTGAGGTTGAGGGTTTGCCAGAGGGACCGTGAGTGACCGGAGAAACCGAATCCCCACCAGGGAGGAAGACGAGATGATGACCCCCCCGCATAACTACCTGGCCGTCATCAAGGTTGTGGGTATCGGTGGTGGCGGCGTCAACGCCGTCAACCGGATGATCGAACAGGGCCTCAAGGGCGTGGAGTTCATTGCGATCAACACCGATGCGCAGGCGCTGTTGATGAGCGATGCCGACGTCAAGCTCGACGTCGGCCGCGACTCCACCCGCGGGCTCGGCGCCGGGGCCGACCCGGAGGTCGGCCGCAAGGCCGCCGAGGACGCCAAGGACGAGATCGAGGAGCTGCTGCGTGGCGCGGACATGGTGTTCGTGACCGCCGGCGAGGGCGGCGGCACGGGCACCGGCGGCGCGCCCGTCGTCGCCAGCATCGCCCGCAAGCTGGGCGCGCTGACCGTCGGCGTGGTCACCCGGCCGTTCTCCTTCGAGGGCAAGCGGCGCGGGTCGCAGGCCGAAGGCGGCATCAACACGCTGCGGGAAAGCTGCGACACCCTGATCGTCATCCCCAACGACCGGTTGCTGCAGATGGGCGACGCCGCGGTGTCCCTGATGGACGCTTTCCGCAGCGCCGACGAGGTGCTCCTCAACGGCGTGCAGGGCATCACCGACCTGATCACCACGCCGGGCCTGATCAACGTCGACTTCGCCGACGTCAAGGGCATCATGTCCGGGGCGGGCACCGCGTTGATGGGCATCGGCTCGGCCCGCGGCGAGGGCCGCTCGCTCAAGGCCGCCGAGATCGCGATCAATTCACCCCTGCTGGAGCAATCCATGGAGGGCGCTCAGGGCGTGCTGATGTCGATCGCCGGCGGCAGCGACCTGGGCCTGTTCGAGATCAACGAGGCGGCCTCCCTGGTCCAGGACGCCGCCCATCAGGACGCCAACATCATCTTCGGGACCGTCATCGACGACTCCCTCGGCGACGAGGTGCGCGTCACCGTCATCGCCGCGGGCTTCAGCGCGACCGGTCCCGGTCGCAGACCGGTCACCGGGGACAGCGCCGCCGAAAAAGGCGGCGCGCACCGCATCGAATCGGCGAAGGCCGGCAAGCTCACCTCGACACTGTTCGAACCCGTCGACGCGGTCAGCGTCCCGGTTCACACCAACGGCGCCACGCTGAATATCGGTGGCGACGACGACGACGTCGACGTGCCGCCGTTCATGCGCCGCTGAGGGTCTCGATCTGCTTGCCAGTGCGCGACAAACCGGCCACGAAAAGCACGGGCAGGATGGCGCTGCCCGCTGGCAGCCGGGGGGCTCCGGATACTGAAGAAGTGAGCGTGCGCATCCGGCGGGTGACCACCACCCGCGCCGGTGGTGTCTCGGGTCCACCGTTCGACACCTTCAACCTGGGCGACCACGTCGGCGACGATCCGGCGGCGGTGGCCGCCAACCGCAACCGGCTGGCCGCCGCCATCGGGCTCAAGCCCGAGCGCGTCGTGTGGATGGACCAGGTCCACGGTGACCGGGTGGAGGTGGTCGACCGGCCACGGGGCGGCGCGGTCGAGAACACCGACGCGCTGGTGACCGGCACCGCGCGGCTGGCTCTGGCGGTGGTGACGGCCGACTGCGTGCCGGTGTTGCTCGCCGACGCGCGCGCCGGAGTGGCCGCGGCCGTGCACGCAGGCCGCGTCGGCGCCCAGCGCGGGGTGGTGGCCCGCACCGTGGAGGCGATGGTCGAGCTGGGCGCGCGCCCCGAGGACATCTCGGCCCTGCTGGGCCCGGCGGTGAGCGGCCGCAACTACGAGGTGCCCGCGGCCATGGCCGACGAGGTGGAGGCCGCGCTGCCCGGCAGCCGCACCACCACCTCGGCGGGCACCCCCGGCCTCGATCTTCGGGCCGGAATCGCTTGCCAGTTAACGGATTTGGGTGTGAGGGCCATCGACATCGATCCGCGGTGCACGGTCGACGACCCGACGTTGTTCAGCCACCGCCGGGACGCGCCCACCGGCCGGCTGGCCTCCCTGGTGTGGATGGAGTGACCGCGATGGCGGTGGACATGCCTGCGGGGGGTGACCGCGAAACGGAATTGACCCACGCATTAGCGGCGGTGCGCTCGCGCCTTGCGGCGGCCGCCGAAGCGGCGGGTCGCAATGTCGGTGAAATCGAACTGCTGCCGATTACCAAATTCTTCCCAGCAACCGATGTGGTGACTTTGTCGCGTTTGGGTTGCCGGGCCGTTGGCGAATCGCGGGATCAGGAAGCATCGGAAAAAGTGAGCGAAGTCACCAAACTCTTATCGCGGGTGGACGTCCCGGCCATGCGCTGGCACATGGTGGGCCACATCCAGCGGAACAAGGCCCGCTCGGTCGCCCGCTGGGCGCATACCGCTCACTCGGTGGACAGCTCGCAATTGGTCAGCGCCCTCGATCGGGGCGTCTCGGCCGCCCTGGCGGAGGGCCGCCGCGCCGATCCGATGCGGATCTACGTCCAGATCAGCCTTGACGGCGACGAGTCGCGGGGCGGCGTCGACATCTCGCTGCCGGGCGCGGTCGACCAGCTTTGCGCGCAGGCCGAGGAGTCAAAACACCTGGAACTGGCCGGGCTGATGGCCATCCCGCCGCTGGGCTCGGACCCCGACGCGGCCTTCGGGCGCCTGCGAACGGAGCATCTGCGCGTGCTGGAATCGCATCCCAACGCCGTCGGACTGTCCGCCGGCATGTCCGACGATTTCGAAATTGCCGTCAAACACGGTTCGACATGTGTGCGTGTCGGTACCGCGCTATTGGGCCCGCGGCCGCTACCGTCACCGTATTAAGTCACTGTAGTCACATCTTCATCACTGACACCAAGCATCAGGGGCTAGAAGGGGTCAACGCAATGAGCACACTGCACAAAGTCAAGGCCTATTTCGGTATGGCCCCGATGGACGACTACGACGACGAGTATTACGACGACCACGCGCCCTCCCGCGGATTCCCGCGCCCCCGCTTCGACGACGGGTACGGCCGCTACGAGGGGCGCGACTACGACGACCCGCGCGAGCCCGCGGACTACCCGCCGCCTGGCGGCTACCGCGGCGGTTACGCGGAGGAGTCGCGGTACGGCGCCGTCCACCCCCGCGAGTTCGAGCGGCCCGAGATGGGCAGGCCGCGCTTCGGGTCCTGGCTGCGCAATTCGACCCGCGGCGCGCTGGCGATGGACCCGCGCCGGATGGCGATGATGTTCGAGGAGGGCCACCCGCTCTCCAAGATCACCACGCTGCGGCCCAAGGACTACAGCGAGGCCCGCACCATCGGCGAGCGGTTCCGCGACGGCACCCCCGTCATCATGGACCTGGTGTCGATGGACAACGCCGACGCGAAGCGGCTCGTCGACTTCGCGGCGGGCCTGGCCTTCGCGTTGCGCGGCTCCTTCGACAAGGTGGCCACCAAGGTGTTCCTGCTGTCGCCCGCCGACGTCGACGTGTCCCCGGAGGAGCGTCGCCGGATCGCCGAAACCGGCTTCTACGCTTACCAATAAACCCGGCTCGGCGGCGGCGGTCGGCCGCCGCCTTCGCTGGCCGGGCGAGCTGAGATGTGGTCGAGGGCCCGGAGTCGGTACGCTGGCAGGCGCCGCGCATGCCTGCGGCGCATGACATCTCATCGGTAAGGTCGGGGCTCTTCAGTTGGTGCTGTTCTTTCAGATCCTTGGGTTTGCGCTGTTCATCTTCTGGCTGCTGCTCATCGCCCGGGTCGTCGTCGAGTTCATCCGATCGTTCAGCCGTGACTGGCATCCCACCGGCATCACCGTGGTGATCCTCGAGATCATCATGTCGATCACCGATCCGCCGGTGAAGTTGCTGCGCCGGCTGATCCCTCAACTCACCATCGGGGCGGTCCGTTTCGACCTGTCCATCATGGTGCTGCTGTTGGTCGCGTTCATCGGCATGCAGCTCGCCTTCGGCGCCGCGGCCTAACCTTGTCTCCAGCGCCTTGTCTCCGGGCCGTTTCGGTCCCTGTCCGCGGGCCGGCTTCGGTGCCCGGAGACGGTTCGGCCACGTTTTCGCCTCGGTTTGGTGGCTGCGATTTAAAAATTCTAAGGTTTCGGATTTTATTGCCCTGAGCGTTTGAAATTGGTTCTTATTTATTGGCCTAAACAGCAACGGTCGCGCCTGGTGTGACAGGATGGACGGCAGTTGCACGACGGCTACCACTGCGTTCTACACTTTCCAGAACGTTAGACAGGAACTTGAGGGGACGAAACAATGCCGCTTACACCAGCCGACGTCCACAATGTGGCGTTCAGTAAGCCACCGATCGGCAAGCGGGGGTACAACGAAGACGAGGTCGACGCCTTCCTCGATCTGGTGGAAGCCGAGCTGACGCGGCTCATCGAAGAGAACAGCGATCTGCGTCAGCGGATCGAGGAGCTGGACCAGGAGCTGGCCTCCGGCGGCGGCGCGAGCGCCGCCCCAGCCGCCGCGGCCGCCCCCACTCAGGCGATTCCCGTCCCCGAGCCGGAGCCGGCCCCCAAGGCGGCGCCGGTGGCCGCGCCTGCCGCGTCCTCGTCGAGCAACGAGGAACAGGCCATGAAGGCGGCTCGGGTGCTCAGCCTGGCCCAGGACACCGCCGACCGGCTGACCAGCACGGCCAAGGCGGAGTCGGACAAGATGCTGGCCGACGCCCGCGCCAACGCCGACCAGATCCTCTCCGAGGCCCGCCAGACGGCCGAGACCACGGTCACCGAGGCCCGGCAGCGCGCCGACGCGATGCTCGCCGACGCCCAAACCCGTTCCGAGACCCAGCTGCGCCAGGCGCAGGAGAAGGCCGACGCCCTGCAGGCCGACGCCGAGCGCAAGCACTCCGAGATCATGGGAACGATCAACCAGCAGCGCACCGTCCTGGAAGGCCGGCTCGAGCAGCTGCGTACCTTCGAACGCGAATACCGGACCCGGCTCAAGACCTACCTGGAATCGCAGCTGGAGGAGCTCGGCCAGCGTGGATCGGCGGCGCCCGTCGACTCCAGTGCCGACGCCGGCGGGTTCGACCAATTCAATCGGGGTAACAACTAGCCTCACAGGCGTGCCGGACACTCGCCCAGCTGCGCGGTCGGCACACTAGACCTGCACACGAACTGGCTCTCCCGCTCGCCGCTTGGAGGATGACCGATGCTGATCATTGCGCTGGTGCTGGCCCTGGTCGGGCTCGTTGCGTTGGTGTTCGCCGTCGTCACGAGCAACGAGTTGGTGGCCTGGGTGTGCATCGGCGCCAGCGTGCTCGGCGTGGTCCTGTTGATCATCGACGCGTTGCAGGAGCGGCAGCGCCGCGACGCGGGCGCCACGGAGCAACACGAGGATGAGGCCGGCGAAGAGGCCGTCGACTACCCCGAGGAAGCAACCGAGGAAGCGCCCGACGAGGGCGCCCACGAAGCGCCGGCGGAAGCCGGCGCGCCGCCATCGGCGGAGGTCACCGAACAGTCGGCGGTGGCCGCGGAGGGTCGCGGCGACGACGCCGCCAAGTAACACTCAGCAGGTGGGCGTGGCGAGTGTCTCGCGCACCTCGTCGTCGCTCACCTGATGGAAGTCGTCGTACACCTGGCCGACCGCTTCGAATCCGGGCGGCATCGTCACGCAGACCACCTCGTCCGCCTCGAGGGTGAGCTCACGGCAGGTCGACCGCGGTCCCACCGGCACCGCGACCACGATCGATCTCGGGCCCGCGGCTCGCACCGCCCGGACGGCGGCCAGCATGCTGGCCCCGGTCGCGATGCCGTCGTCGACCAGGATCACCACCTGGCCGCGGGGGTCGGCCGGCGCGCGATCGCCCCGGTACGCGCGCTCACGGCGGGCGAGTTCGGTTGTCTCGCTTCGGATTACCTCACGGACCTGCTCGTCGCTGATCTGCAGGCTCGAAACCACGTCGTCGTTCATGACGACGCCGCCGCCGCTGGCCAACGCGCCCATCGCGAGCTCCGACCACCGCGGCACCCCGAGCTTGCGGACCAGGAACACATCCAGCGGGGCGTGCAGCGCGGCGGCGATCTCCCACGCCACCGGCACGCCGCCGCGGGCCAGCCCGAACACCAGCACGTCGTCCCTGTCGCGGTAGGACACCAGCTGCTCGGCCAGCGCGCGACCGGCCTCGCGGCGGTCGCGGAAGGTGCGCGTCGCAGAGTGCCGGAGAAATCCGTCGGGTGCCATCGGTCGCGTTCCAGCCTACGGGCTCTCGCCCCGGCGGCCGAGGGGTCAGCGAACCCCGGTTTCTCCCGGGGCGTTCTGGCCGCCCGCATCCGAGACGGACGCGGTGACGAGGTGCTCGAACGTGCCGGTGACATCCAGGATGCGGTCGAGGAATCGCGGTCGGTGGTCGAGGTGCAGGAGCACACCGGCCTGAGCGCTTCGGCGGTGGACCAGCAGCAGGCCGGACAGGCCGGCGGAATCGCAGAAGACGAGTTCGGCCAGGTCGAGATGCAGGTCCGCGAGGTTGGGCTGGCGGGTGAGGAGCTGGACGGCGGCCTCGACCATCGCGTCCACGGTCTCGTAGACCAGATCACCGGAGACCCGCACGCAGGCCGACCGCCCGGAGGTGGTGGTGTTCAGAGACAGGTTCATTCGGACGCTCCTGGGCCTGCGATGGCGGTGAGGGCATCGTTTGCTGCGGTCAGTAGGCGCTGGCCGCGGGGAAACTCGTTGAGCTGCACTGTCAGCGAATCCAGCGCCGGGTGCAGCGAAGCCGCCGGAACGCCGCGCGCGGTGAGGATTTCGGCGGTCCAGCTGATGAAGTCGGTGAACAGAGCGTCGTCGTCGGTGTAGAGACTCACGGTGAGGAAGTCGACGATGTGGGCGATGTCCTCGACGGTGCGCTGATGCTGCAGCGGGGAGTAGGCGCGCATGGCGGGAAAGCGGTCCTCCAGGTCGGCGACGGTGGACTTGACCAGCCGCGCCGCACTCCGGCTCACCATGGTGTATTCCTGGTCGGCCAGATGCGGCAGGTCATCGACGGGCTGGCGGTTGGACGCCCGCCGAACGGGGCTTAACCCGCGGCTCAGCCGCTCGTCGGCGGTGCGCGCGTCCGGCGCCCACGCGTCCGCCCCGAGCTGGCGGGCGAAGCGGCCGTCACGGCCGAACGCGGCGCCGCCGGCCAGGACGGGGAAGCCGGCGGATTGGCACGCGACGATCGCGGCGTGCGCGTTGGGTAACCGGGTGGGGATCGAGCAGGAGAGCGCGACGACGTCCGGGCCGTGCTGGTGCAGGTGGGCGACCAGGTGCGGGGTGGGCACCTGCGCGCCGAGGAAGTCGACCTGCCAGCCACGCAGCCGCAGGACCTCAGCCAGCAGCCGGGCGGGCAAAGCGTGCCACTCGCCGTCGACGCACGCCAGCGTGACCCGGCCGCCGTGGCTGGAGACCTTGCCGGCGGCGTGATGGGCCAGCGCGGCGATGACGCGATCGTTGATCGCCGAGGCGGCGTGTTCCTGCGCGACGCTGATCCTGTTCGCGGCCCATTCCGCGCCCACTTTGTGCTGGACGGGGGCGATCACCTCCAGCAGCACGTCCTCGGGCGTCATGCCCGCTTCCATCGCGGCGAACACGGTGGCGGCCGCGGCGTACTCGTCACGGTCGGTCAGTGCCCCCCAGAGCCGTTCGCGGACAACGAGATCGTCCGCGGCACCGGTGGCGGACGTCATGTCGGTGTCGTAGGACGTCATGCCACGTACCTGCCCCGGGTGTGCCCGTCGACGGCGCTGAGGTGGGTCCGCTGCGGGGCGGTGATGGCGACGACGGCGATGTCGTCGTGCACGCGTTGCCCCACCCAGTCCGAGGCCAGCATCAGGACGCGTTCGACGACCGCCTCGGCCGGCATCCCGGCGCAACCGGTCAGCGCGGCCGCCAGGCGCTGTTCGCCGAAGAAGTCGTCGCCGAGCGGGCCGCCGCGCGCTTCGGTGATGCCGTCGGTGTACAGCACGCACGTCTCGCCCGGCGCCAGCGAGGTCTCGAAAGATTGCACCGTGATGCGCTCCAGGGCGCCGACCAGTGTGCCCTTGGTGTTGGCCTCTTCCACTTGCCCGTTGTCGCGCACGATCAAGGGAGGGGGATGCCCGGCGCAGGTCAGGCGCAGCACCACCTGACCGTCCCGGTAGGCGACCGACGCCAGCACCAACGTCGCGAACCGCGTGTGGTCCGACGACAACATGGCACGGTTGAGCAGCGTGAGCACGCCCTCGTGGTCCTGCGCCAGCGGTGTCAGCGCCTGCAGCGTGTTGCGGATCTTGCCGGTCATCACGGCGGCCTCCAGGCCCTTCCCGCACACGTCGCCGAGCACCACCAGCGTCTCGTCCTCGGGACGTTGCGCGGGATGGAAGTCGTAGAAGTCGCCGCCGACGACCTCGTAATCCTTGGACGCCCGGTAGCCGCCGGCGAATTCGATGCCGTGCAGCCCGTGCAGCGGCGGGGGTAGCAGGTCACGCATCAGCGTGCGGGTGATGGCGGCCTGCTCGGCGTAGAGCCGCGCGGCGGACAGCGCAGCCCCCGCCCGGGCGGCGAACAAGCCGGCGAAGGTCTCCTCGTCGGCGGTGTACACCGGCCGACCGGTGCGCCGCAGCAACACCAACGCGCCGGCCGACACGCCGTGGCCCGGGAGCGTCAGGATCATCACGGACCCGGCCGCACCTGAGAAGTCTTGCGGGAGGAGCCAATCCGGAACCGAAACGGGGTCGATCCAGCTCGAGGAGACCGGCGGGAACCCATGCAGCGCCTCGCTCAACCCCGCCACCATCGCGGGGTCGGCGTCCACACTGCACTGCTCCACCGCCCCGGCCGCGGCGCTGTAGAAGACCGGAAGCCGACGGCCGCGGCCCGCGGGGGCCACCAGTACCGCCGCGTCCGCCAGGTGTTGGGCGGCCATCTGCACGGTCGCTTCCCTGCAGCGGTCGACGTTGAGCGAGGCCGTCAGCACCGACGACGCCTCGAGCAGGATCGCGGTGCGCTCCTGTTCCCGTGCCAGCGCTTCTTGGGCCTCGCGCAACAGCTGACCGGTGTCCTCGACCAGCGACCATGCCACCTCGCCGCTGGGCAGCACCGCCGCGTGCGCATCGAACTTGCGGCTGCCCACGTTTCCCGATACCAGCGAGGCGTCCGGGCCGACCGAGTCGGGATGCAGCTGCACGAGGCGATGGTGCGCGTGCGAAAGCCATTCGACCGTCTCGTCGATTCGACCGCCCTGGGCCGCGCCTGGCAACAAGGACTCGGCGGACCCGCTCAAGGCCTGCACGATTCCCGCGCGGTCGATGACCAGGGTGGGACAGGGCACAGCTGCCCACAAGCCGTCGAGGTCGATCTCGACGCCTACGTGGGCACCATCATGCATGCGGTTGACCTGTCAACGCGGGGAGTCGGAGTTGGCTAGCGTTACGTCCGACTGTACGTGTGCGGAATTGCGGGAGAGATTCGCTCGTGCGGGCCGTGCGTCGAAGATGCAGTGCAGGAGCCATTTCTCGACCCCGAGTGCGGGACTGCGGCAGGCCCGGACCTGAAGACCTGCGCCACGCGTGTGATCGCGGCTTGGCCGCTCAACACACTCCATCGGCTCGGAAATAAACGCGAGCGTTCATTTCCTCGCCTCAGTCGCGTGTCCGAGGGGGGACTTGAACCCCCACGCCCATTAGTAGGGCACTAGCACCTCAAGCTAGCGCGTCTGCCATTCCGCCACTCGGACAAGGCCAACGAGAGTTGGCAGCTAAGGCTATCGGATTGTCGCGCGCGCACCCAACCCAGCCGGGGCGCTCAGCGTCGAGCCGAGCGGCCCCGGCAGTGGTAGGAAAGGTGGTTGTGACCGCGCACACCGAGTTCCCGACCAACCCGAGTGACGACGTGGTCGAGGTCGTCAGCAGGTTGATCCGGTTCGACACCACCAACACCGGCGAACCGGAGACGACGCGGGGCGAGGCCGAGTGCGCGCAGTGGGTCGCCGAGCAGCTCGCTCAGGTCGGCTACTTGCCGCAGTACGTGGAATCGGGCGCCCCGGGCCGCGGCAATGTGATCGCCCGCCTCGCGGGTGCGGACAGCTCGCGCGGCGCCCTGCTGATCCACGGGCATCTCGACGTGGTGCCCGCCGAGCCGGCCGAGTGGAGCGTGCACCCGTTCTCCGGCGCGGTCAAGGACGGCTTCGTCTGGGGCCGCGGCGCGGTCGACATGAAGGACATGGTCGGCATGATGATCGTGGTGGCCCGGCGGTTGAAGCAGGCCGGCATCGTGCCGCCACGCGATCTGGTGTTCGCATTCCTTGCCGACGAGGAACACGGGGGCAGCTACGGGGCCCGCTGGCTGGTCGACAATCAGCCCGACCTGTTCGCGGGTGTGACCGAGGCGATCGGCGAAGTGGGCGGGTTCTCGCTGACCGTGCCGCGCCGCGACGGGGGCGAACGTCGGCTCTATCTGATCGAGACGGCCGAGAAGGGCCTGTCATGGATGCGGCTGACCGCCCGCGGCCCGGCCGGGCACGGATCCATGGTGCACGACCAGAACGCCGTCACCGCCGTCGCCGCGGCGGTCGCCCGGCTGGGCCGGCACCAGTTTCCGCTCGTGCTCACCGACACCGTCGCGCAGTTCCTGGCCGCCGTCGAGGAGGAGACCGGGCTGACGTTCGACGTTTCGTCGGGCGACCTGGCCGGAGCGATCGAAAAGCTCGGCCCCATGGCCCGCATGCTCAAGGCGGTGCTGCAGGACACCGCGAACCCGACGATGCTCAAGGCCGGGTACAAGGCCAACGTCGTCCCGGCGGTGGCCGAAGCGGTGGTCGACTGCCGAATCCTTCCGGGCCGCAAGGCGGCGTTCGAGGCCGAAGTCGACGAACTGCTGGGCCCCGATGTCACGCGCGAATGGATCAAGGACTTCGAGTCGTACGAGACCAGCTTCGACGGCGACCTGGTCGACGCCATGAACGCCGCCGTGCTGGCCCTTGACCCCGATGGGCGTACGGTGCCCTACATGCTTTCCGGTGGTACCGACGCAAAGTCTTTCGCGCGCTTGGGTATTCGTTGTTTTGGTTTCAGCCCGCTGCGGTTGCCGCCGGACCTCGACTTCACCGCGCTGTTCCACGGAGTCGACGAGCGGGTACCCGTGGATGCGCTGAGGTTCGGCACCGATGTGCTGGAACACTTCCTGACACACTGCTGAATAGTCAACGAAAGGATTCGCCATGAGCACCGCGCCCGACCCGTACGCCGCGCTGCCGCAGCTGCCGACGTTCACGCTGACATCGGAATCGGTCACCGACGGCCAGTCGCTGGCCAAGCCCCAAGTCAGCGGGATCATGGGCGCGGGCGGGGAAGATGTCAGCCCGCAGTTGAGCTGGTCGGGATTCCCGGGGGAGACCCGCAGCTTCGCGGTCACCGTCTATGACCCGGACGCGCCGACGGCCTCGGGCTTCTGGCACTGGGCGGTGGCCAACCTGCCCGCCGACGTCACCGAACTGCCCGCGGGTGCCGGCGACGGCAGCGACCTGCCCGGGGGCGCGCTCACGCTGGTCAACGACGCCGGTATGCGCCGCTACATCGGCGCCGCGCCGCCGCCGGGGCACGGGCCGCACCGCTACTACATCGCGGTGCACGCCGTGGACGTCGACAAGCTGGACCTCGGCGAGGACGCCAGTCCCGCCTACCTCGGCTTCAACCTGTTCCAGCACGCGATCGCGCGCGCCGTCATTCACGGCGTCTACGAACAGAAGTAGGCGCGGGGCTTCGGGCCAGCCCGCCGGCCCGCCGGCCCGTCGGCCCGAAGGGCCCGAAATCACTTACGTCACTCCCGTCCCGGGGGGTTTGCGTTTGGGTTTCTTGTCGGTGGGCGGGGATATGATTCGAACATGTGTTCGACTGATCTGCTCAGCCGCATCGATGCCGTGCTCGAACGGTTCGAGCGCGCGCAGGACGTGTTCTTTGCGTCGTTGGATTCACTGACGGCGGTCGAGCTTGTCGCCGCACTCGACAGATATGGATTTCTGCTCGGACGGCTGGATGCGCTCATCTACGAGTTGTCCAGCCCCTTCGGGCCGCCGAGGGGGCGGCCCACATGGCGTTGACGGACCGCGAGGAGATCCAGGGCGACGTCGACGCGCTGCGCGCCGTTGTCTCCCGATTCCAAGGGCGCTCGTACGAAGCGCTGACCAACCCGGAGCGGTTGTGGTTGCTCGAGATATTCGAGTGCGAGACGCGTCGGCTTCAGGCGCCAAGTCACCAGCTCATCAATCAGCTTGGTGAGCAAGGGGATTCGGCCGAGTTGGGCGGCAAGCTGAGCTCGGCGCTGGCCGATCGGCTGCACATCAACCGGGGTGAGGCCAGCCGGCGCATCGCTGAGGCCGCCGAGCTGGGCCCGCGCCGCGCGCTGACCGGTGAGCCGCTGGCGCCGGTGTTGCCCGCCACCGCGGCGGCCCAGCGCGACGGTGCCATCGGTGCCGACCACGTGGTGGTGATCCGGCAGCTTTTCCGCCAGCTGCCGGAATCGGTCGACATCGATACGCGCGAGCATGCCGAGAAGCACCTGGCTTCCGAGGCAACTCACTATCGCCCCGATCAACTCGCCAAGCTCGCCCGCCATCTGTTGGACTGCCTCAACCCAGACGGCAACTACACGGATGCCGACCGGGCGCGGGCCCGCGGGCTGACCCTGGGCGCCCAGCAGGCCGATGGCATGTCGAGGCTGAGCGGGTGGCTGACGCCCGAGGCCCGCGCCAGCTGGGAGGCGGTGCTCGCCAAGCTGGCCGCCCCCGGGATGTGCAATCCGGACGACGAGGTGCCGGTCATCGATGGCGCCCCGACGGAGGAGGCGGTGCAACGGGACACCCGCACGGCCGCGCAGCGCCAGCACGACGGCCTCAACGCCGCGCTGAGAGCAACGCTGGCAAGCGGCAAATTGGGCCGGCACAACGGCCTGCCGGCATCCATCGTCGTGACGACCACGCTGACCGAGCTGGAAGCCGCCGCAGGTAAGGGCTTGACCGGCGGGGGCACCATCTTGCCGATGTCCGACGTGATCCGGCTGGCCCGCCACGCCCATCATTATTTGGCCGTTTTCGACAAGGGCGAAGCGGTGGCGCTGTATCACGGCAAGCGCCTGGCCTCACCGGGCCAGCGAATTGTCTTGTACGCCAAGGACCGTGGTTGTTCGCATCCCGGTTGTGATGTGCCGGGCTACTACTGTGAAGTCCACCACGTCGAAGACTGGGCCAGTACTTACCGCACCGACATCGACCAACTCACGCTCGCCTGCGGCCCCCACCACCGGCTTCTCGAGAAGGGCTGGACCACCCGAAGACGCGCCAACGGCGACACCGAATGGATCCCGCCACCACACCTCGATCGTGGGCAACCGCGCGTCAACAACTTCCACCACCCGGAAAAGATCCTGGCCGAAGACGACGAAGAAGGGGCGGCTTAACTCGCCGCGCCGCCGGCCTTAGGGGCCGCCGACCCGACGGCATCGCCGAGCGAGGCGAACCCGCCGTCGCGCAGCCGGTGCGCGATACCGTCGTGAATGCGCTTGGGCCACAAGCCTCCGCCGTAGACGAAGCCGGTGTAGCCCTGCAGCAGCGAGGCGCCCGCGGTGATCCGTTCCCACGCGTCGTCGGCCGTCTCGATGCCCCCGACGCTGATCAGCACCAGGCGGTCGCCCACGCGGGCATGGAGCCGGCGCAGCACCTCGACCGCCCGGCGCGCCACCGGCGGCCCGGAAATGCCGCCGGGCCCCAGCGCGTCGGCCCCCGGCGTCTGCAGGCCGTCGCGCGACACGGTGGTGTTGGTGGCGACGATGCCCGCGAGGCCCAATTCCACGGCCAGGTCGGCGACATCGTCGAGGTCGGCGTCGGAAAGGTCCGGCGCGATCTTCACCAGCACCGGCCTGGACGTCTCGGCGAGCACGGCCGACAGGATGGGCCGCAGCGACTCGACGGCCTGCAGGTCGCGCAGGCCGGGCGTGTTCGGCGAGCTGACGTTCACCACCAGATACGACGCCAGCGGCCCGACCAGGCGGGCGCTGGCACGGTAGTCGTCGACGGCGCCGGCGGCCGGCGTGGTTTTCGTCTTGCCGATGTTGACCCCGATGGGAACGTCTGGTTGGTGCCGCGCGAGTTGGACGGCCAGCGCACCGGCGCCCAGGTTGTTGAAGCCCATCCGGTTCAGCAGCGCGCGGTCGGCGGGCAGCCGGAACATGCGGGGGGCCGGGTTGCCGGGCTGCGGGCTCGCGGTGACGGTCCCGACCTCGGCGTAGCCGAATCCGAGCGCGCCCCAGGTCTGCAGTCCCTTGCCGTCCTTGTCGAAGCCGGCGGCCAGCCCGAGCGGCGCCGGGAAGCGCACCCCGAACACCGTGCTCGCCAGCGCCGGATCCCTCGGGCCGAGCAGCCGCTGCAACAGCCGCCGCGCCGGGGCGAGGGCGGTGGCGCCGCGCAGCAGCGCGAAAACCAGCGTGTGGATGCGCTCGGGCGGCACGAGGAAGAACAACCGCCGCATCAGGCCGTACACGACGCCGTCGCCGGGTGCAGCCAACGTCACAATTCCGGCTGGTCGGGACGCCGGTTTTCCAGACGAGATTTCTTGCGGCGCAACAGCACTCGCCTGCTGCCGTCGGTGTAGAGCCGTACCCGGGTCAGCTCCCATCCCCGATATTCGGCCTCGATCGACAGCCGGGTGGACGCGCTGAGCCGGGTGACCTCCGGCGGCAGGCGCAGCGGCACCCACTCGTATTCGTCGGACAGCTCGGTGTCCCAGCCCGCGGGCAGCCGACTGCTGCGCGACGCGGTCAACGCGTACCCGCCGCGTGCTCGATCACCTGCACCCCCGCGCCGGACCCCGACACCACGTACAAGGTGTCTGACGCTTCGTCGAAGGCCAGTGAGTTCGGTTGCTGCACGGTTGGGTAACGCACCTTTTCGACGGGAATTCCGGTGGACAGATCGTAACCAACCACGATATTGGAAGCGGTCTGGGTTACCCAGCTCAACGCGCGGGAGCCGGCCAGGCCGTAGGGCGCCTGGGGCACCGGATACGCCTGTCGCAGGATCAGCGGGTCCACGCCGTAGACCAGCAGCTGCCCGCCGCGAGTGTCGGCGACCAGGACCCGGCCCAGCGGGTCGGCAACCATGGTGGTCGCGCCTTCGCCGGCCCGCAGCGCCTGCCGGGCCTGGCCGTCGGCGCCGATCGTGGTCACCGAGGTCTGCCCCCGGTCCAACACCGCAGTTGTATTCCCTTGCGTGGCAAGCGAATCGACCCGCGCAAAGATCTTGTTCCTGCTGCCGACGGTCGCGGTGCCAGCGGTGCCGGGCGTCGGCGCGGCCGGTGTTGGAGAAGCGAGCGTGTAGACGGCTCCGTCGGCGCTGCCCAGCACCAGCTTGCCGTCGGCGCGCAGGGCGACCGCGGTGAAATCGGCCGGTTGGGCGTCGGCGACGTTCACCTGCGTCGCGCGGGCGGTGGCCAGGTCGACCACGAAATAGCCGCCCCGGGCGGCCAGGAACAGCGTTCCGTGGCCGTCGGCGGCCATCGCGGTCGCGGGTCCCGGCAGGGCGATGACGCGCGGCGCGGCCTTCGGGTCGCCGAAGACGGTGACGCTCGCGGGGCCGGCAGGCGGGGCCCCGGGCGCCAGCACCGCGAGCTGGTGAGTCCGACCGTCGAAGGTGGCCGCGGTCGCGGCCGCGGCCAGCGGGCGCACCTCGCCGGCGGGGCGCTGGGACGCCGGCGGGGACACGGCGGGCGTGGCCGCTTCGATGGTGGGCGGCGCGGATTTGAATGTATTGGACGAACAACCTGCGATCGCCAACAGCAAAAGCGCGGCGGCGGGCAAACGGCGCTGAGCAGCCAGTCGATGACGCGTGTGCCGTGACAGCAATTATTTTCCCTTGCGTAATGACGGTGGACTTCCGAGTCTAAGGAACGCCTTCGCATCCAATATGGCCATGTCGCGCACATCAAGTCCCGGTGGCGAGGTATCGTCGCCTCATGGCCGTCATCGTTGACCGGCAGATCGCGGAGAAAGAGTTTGCTGTCGAAGATATGTCGACAGGAATCTTCGCCAGCGGGTATGGACAAGTCGGTGATGGGCGCAGTTTTTCGTTCCACATCGAGCACCGCTCGCTCGTCGTCGAAATTTACCGACCGCGCCTCGCCGGGCCAGTTCCGCAGGCCGAAGAGGTGGTCGCCACGGCGGTCCGCAGCCTGGTCGACATCGACCTCACCGACGAACGCAGCCTGGTCGCCGCCGTGCGCGACTCGGTGGCGCATGCGGTGCCGGTATCGCACTAGCCGATAGCACCTTCGCACCGGGTACGGTCGTGGTCGTGGTAGCCCCAGCCTGTCGGATGTCGGACACCGCTGCATGACGGTCATCCTGCTGCGGCACGGTCGATCCAGCTCGAACACCGCCGGGATCCTGGCCGGCCGTTCCGAGGGCGTCGACCTCGACGACAAGGGCCGCGACCAGGCCGCCGGGCTGATCGACCGGATCGGTGACCTGCCGATCCGGGCGCTGATCAGTTCGCCGTTGCTGCGTTGCCGACGCACGCTCGAGCCGCTCGCCGAGGCGCTGTGCCTGGAGCCGTTGATCGACGACCGGTTGGCGGAGGTGGACTACGGGGACTGGACCGGCCGCAAGATCGCCGAGCTGGCCGGCGAACCGCTGTGGCGGGTCGTGCAGGCCCACCCGAGTGCGGCGGTGTTCCCCGGCGGGGAGGGGTTGGCGCAGGTTCAGGCGCGCGCCGTGTCCGCCGTCCGCGAACACGATCGGCGGCTCGCCCTGGAATACGGGGGGGAGAAGGGCGGCGACGTCCTATGGGTGGCCTGCACTCACGGTGATGTCATCAAGGCGGTCGTCGCCGACGCCTACGGCATGCACCTGGACGCGTTCCAGCGGGTCACCGCCGACCCGGCGTCGGTGAATGTGATCCGCTACACCGAATTGCGCCCGTTTGTGTTGCACGTCAACCACACCGGTGCGAAATTGGCGGCGGCGCTGCGGGCCGGACCACCGCCCAAGGACGAGGCGCAGGACAAGGGCACCGCCAAGACCGACGGCGAGTCCCCGGCGGGCGCAACGGAACAGCCGGCCGCGGTCGTGCCGTCCAGCGACGCGGTGGTCGGCGGCTCAACCGATTGATTCCGCTTAAAAGATGCGCAGCGGGGCAATCGAATCGCACGGCGAAGGCAACAGCCGGTATTTTGGAGGTGCCATGGCCCGCGCAATCCACGTCTTCCGCACACCCGACCGCTTCGTGGCCGGGACCGTTGGTCAGCCCGGAAACCGAACGTTCTACATCCAGGCTGTGCACGATTCCCGAGTGGTGTCGGTGGTGTTGGAGAAGCAGCAGGTTGCGGTGCTGGCCGAGCGCATCGGCGCGCTGCTGCTCGAGGTGAATCGCCGGTTCGGCACACCGGTCCCTCCGGAGCCCGCCGAAGTGGAGGACTTGAGCCCGTTGATCACACCCGTGGATGCCGAATTCCGGGTGGGGACCATGGGCCTGGGCTGGGATTCCGAAGCCCAGACCGTGGTCGTCGAGTTGCTGGCCGTCACCGACGCCGAGTTCGACGCGTCGGTGGTGCTCGACGACACCGAGGAGGGGCCCGACGCGGTGCGGGTGTTCTTGACGCCGGAGTCGGCGCGGCAGTTCGCCACCCGCTCCAATCGCGTGATCTCAGCGGGGCGGCCGCCATGCCCGCTGTGCGACGAACCGTTGGATCCCGAAGGCCATATCTGCGCGCGCGCCAACGGCTATAGGCGCAGCGCGCTGCTCGGGCCTGACGATGAACTTGAGGCCTGACGACCGTGAGGTGTTGCGCGACGGCGAGCTGACGGTCCTCGGACGCATCCGCTCCGCCAGCAACGCCACCTTCCTGTGTGAGTCCACGCTGGGCGAATCGACGGTCCATTGCGTCTACAAACCGATCTCCGGCGAGGCCCCGCTCTGGGATTTTCCCGACGGTACGCTGGCTGGCCGCGAACTCGCCGCGTACCTGGTGTCGACGCAGCTGGGGTGGAACATCGTGCCGTACACGGTAATTCGTCACGGGCCGGCCGGACCGGGCATGTTGCAGCTGTGGGTCGAGCAGCCCGGCGACGCGGCCGACTCCGAGCCAAGGCCCGGCCCGGACCTGGTCGACCTGTTTCCCGCCAACAAGCCGGAACCCGGTTATCTGCCGGTGCTGCGGGCCTACGACTACGCGGGCGACGAGGTCGTCTTGATGCACGCCGACGACATCCGGTTGCGGCGCATGGCGGTCTTCGACGTGCTGATCAACAACGCCGACCGCAAGGGCGGCCACGTCCTGCGCGACATCGAGGGCCACGTCTACGGCGTCGACCACGGGGTGTCCCTGCATGTCGAGAACAAGCTGCGCACGGTGCTGTGGGGCTGGGCCCACAAGCCGGTCGACCAGAAGATGCTGGAGGCGGTCGCCCGGCTCACCGAGGCGCTGGGCGACTCGCTGTGCGACGAACTGGCCGAGCACATCACGCGGGCCGAGATCGCGGCGTTGCGCAGGCGCGCCCACGCGCTGCTCGACGATCCGGTGATGCCGGGCCCCAACCGGCACCGCCCCATTCCGTGGCCGGCGTTCTGAACCGGCCACCGAGCCACCCACCGGGCCGCGCACGGCCGTCGGAGATACTGAACCGGTGAGCCAGGGCCCGGACGAGTTGACCGACGCCGCCCTGGCCGCCGAACTCGCCGCGGACGCGGGCGAACTGCTGCTGAAAGTGCGCGACGAGATCGGCTTCGGACATCCGTGGGCGCTGGGCGACGCAGGCGACAGCCTGGCGAACGAGCTGATCCTGCGGCGGCTGCGCGCCGAGCGGCCCGACGACGCGGTGCTCAGCGAGGAGGCCTACGACGATCTGGTCCGGCTGAAACACGACCGGGTGTGGATCATCGACCCGCTGGACGGCACCCGCGAGTTCTCCACTCCCGGCCGCGACGACTGGGCGGTCCACATCGCGCTGTGGCAGCGCCCCACCAACGGCGAGCGGGAGATCACCGACGCCGCGGTGTCGCTGCCGGCGCGCGGGAACACGGTGTACCGCACCGACACCGTCACCGCCGACGCCGCGCGCGTCGGCATACCCCACACGTTTCGCATCGCGGTCAGCGCCAACCGGCCGCCGTTCGTGTTGCACCGGATGCGCCAGTCGTTGGCAATCCAGCCGGTGGCGATCGGTTCGGCGGGAGCCAAGGCGATGGCCATCATCGACGGCGACGTCGACGCCTACCTGCACGCGGGAGGCCAGTGGGAATGGGACAACGCGGCGCCCGCCGGAGTGGTGATGGCCGCAGGCATGCACGCGTCGCGGCTGGACGGTTCGCCGATGCGCTACAACCAGCTCGATCCGTACCTGCCCGACTTCGTGATGTGTCGCGCCGAGGTGGCGCCGATCCTGCTCGACGCCATCCGCGACGCGTGGCGCTGACTTCCCGCGTTTAGAGTCGTTGGCATGCAGTCGTGGGAGTTTCCACCGGTTCCGGTGTTGCCGGGACGTGGCCCGGAACTCCGGCTGTTCGACACGTCAGACCGGCAGGTGCGGCCCGTTGCGCCCGGGTCGACGGCGACGATGTACGTCTGCGGCATCACCCCGTACGACTCAACCCATCTGGGTCACGCGGCCACCTACCTGACCTTCGACCTGGTCTACCGGCAGTGGCTGGACCTGGGCCGCGCCGTGCACTACGTGCAGAACGTCACCGACGTCGACGATCCGCTGTTCGAACGCGCCCAGCGCGACGGTGTGGACTGGCGCGAGCTGGGCGATCGTGAGGTCGCGCGCTTTCGCGAGGACATGGCGGCGCTGCGCGTCCTGCCGCCGCGCGACTACGTCGCGGCCACCCAGGCGATCCCCGAAGTGGTCGAGCTCGTCGAGAAGATGCTGGCGTCGGGCGCGGCGTACGTCGTCGACGGCGAGTACCCGGACGTCTACTACCGCGCGGACGCGACGCCGCAGTTCGGCTACGAGTCCGGCTACGACCGCGAAACCATGCTCCGGCTGTTCGGTGAGCGGGGCGGCGACCCCGACCGCCCGGGCAAGACCGACGAGCTGGACGCGCTGCTTTGGCGCGCGGCCCGGCCGGGGGAGCCGAGTTGGCCGTCGCCGTTCGGGGCCGGGCGACCCGGCTGGCATGTCGAGTGCGCGGCGATCGCGCTCAGCCGCATCGGCAGCGGCCTGGACATCCAGGGCGGCGGCAGCGACCTGATCTTTCCGCATCACGAATTCACTGCCGCGCACGCCGAATGTGTAAGGGGCGAGCGGCGATTCGCCCGCCATTACGTGCACGCGGGCATGATCGGCTGGGACGGGCACAAGATGTCCAAGAGCCGGGGCAACCTGGTGCTGGTGTCGACGCTGCGGGCCCAGGGCATCGAACCGGCGGCCATCCGGCTGGGCCTGCTGTCCGGGCACTACCGCGCGGACCGGTTCTGGAGCCGGCAGGTGCTCGACGAGGCCACCGCCCGGCTGGGGCGCTGGCGCACCGCGACCGCCCTGGCGGCCGGCCCGGATGCCGCCGACGTGATCGCGCGGGTGCGCCAATACCTGGCCGACGACTTGAACACGCCGAAAGCGCTTGCCGCGCTTGATGGTTGGACAACAGACGCGCTCGAGTACGGCGGCCACGACGCCGAGGCTCCAAGGTTGGTGGCAACCGCGATCGACGCGCTGCTCGGCGTGCAATTGTGAACGCGGTACGTTGTCGGCCATGACGTCGCTGCAGGACAAGGTTGTTTTGATCACGGGCGGGGCCCGGGGAATCGGGGCCGAGGTCGCCCGTCGGCTGGGCAGCAAGGGCGCCAAACTCGTGCTCACCGACCTCAACGACGCCGAGCTGACCGCCCTGGCCGCCGAGATCGGCGCCGACCGGGTGCTGACGGCCGTCGCCGACGTGCGCGACCTGCCGGCCATGCAGGCCGTCGCCGCCCAGGCGGTCGAGCGCTTCGGCGGCATCGACGTCGTGGTGGCCAACGCCGGCATCGCCAGCTATGGATCGGTGCTGCAGGTCGATCCCGAGGCGTTCAAGCGGGTCATGGACATCAACGTGCTCGGCGTGTTCAACACCGTGCGCGCCATGCTGCCCGCGGTGATCGAGCGCCGCGGCTACGTGCTCGTCGTCTCGTCGCTTGCGGCCTACGCCGCGTGTCCGGGCCTGGCCCCCTACAACGCGTCCAAGGCCGCCGTCGAGATCTTCGCCAACGCGCTGCGGCTCGAGGTCGCCCACCGCGGCGTCAGCGTCGGTTCGTCGCACATGTCGTGGATCGACACCGCCCTGGTCCGCGACACCGAGGCCGACCTGCCCGCCTTCGGCAAGCTGCTCAGCAGTTTCCCGTGGCCGTTGAACAAGACCACCACCGTCGACAAATGCGCGGACGCGTTCGTCAAGGGCATCGAGGCCCGCCGGAACCGGATCTACTGCCCCCGCTGGGTGGCCCTGTTCCGCTGGCTCAAGCCGGTGCTGTCCACCCCGGCCGGCGAGCTGCCCCTGCACAAGCCCACCGCGGAGCTGTTGCCCCAACTGGACGCCCAGGTTGTCGCGCTCGGGCGCTCCACCAGCGCCTACAACCAGGGCTTGGGCAAGAAGGCCTAGGTTCGATGGCGGCGACCCGCCGCGCCCGGCTACGCCGCGCCCGGCTACGCCGCGCCCGGCTACGCCGCGCTTGCGATCGCCGCTAGGTTCGATGGCGGCGACCCGCCGCGCCCGGCTACGCCGCGCTTGCGATCGCCGCTAGGTTCGATGGCGGCGACCCGCCGCGCCCGGCTACGCCGCGCTTGCGATCGCCGCTAGGTTCGATGGCGGCGACCCGCCGCGCCCGACTACGCCGCGCTTGCGATCGCCGCTAGCGGGCTAGCGGCCGAAACCCGGGCGCCGTCGGCGCAGGTAACGCTCGAACTCCGCGGCCAGCGCGTCGCCGTCGATCTTGCCCAGGGCCTCGTTCATGTCGACCTCGGCGTCGCCGCGCTGTTCCAGCGATTGCACGTACTCGGCCAGGTCCTCGTCCTCGGCGGCCATCTCGGTGATGGCCTGCTCCCACTCCTCGGCGTCGGTCGGCAGGTCGGCCAGCGGCACCTCGATGTCGAGCACGTCCTCGACGCGGCGGAGCAACGCCACCGTCGCCTTCGGGTTTGGTGGCTGAGACACGTAGTGCGGCACCGCGGCCCAGAACGTCACGGCGGGGATCCCGGCGGCGACGCAGGCGTCCTGGAACACCCCGGCGATGCCGGTGGGTCCCTCGTAGCGGCTCTCCTCGAGCCCGAAGCGTCTGGCCGATTCGGGGGAGTAGGCGGCGCCCGAAACCGGAACCGGCCGGGTGTGCGGCGTGTCGGCCAGCAGGGCGCCGAGGATGACGACGGTGTCCACGTTGAGCTTGTCGGCGATGGCCACCAGTTCGGCGCAGAAGGTCCGCCAGCGCATGTTGGGTTCCACGCCGTGCATCAACACGACGTCGCGGTCGCTGCCCGGCGGCCGGCAGTGCGAAATCCGCATGGCCGGCCAGACCAGCTCCCGGGTGACCCCGTCGACCTGACGAATGACGGGCCGATTCACCTGGTAGTCGTAGTACGCCTCGTCGTCGATCTCCAGGATCGGGTCGGCTTCCCAAATGGCCTCGAGGTGCTCGAGGGCGTCACTGGCCGCGTCGCCGGCGTCGTTCCAGCCCTCGAATGCCGCCACGACGATGGTGTCGTGCAGTTCGGGCAGTGCGGCGTTCCCAAACGGTGGGCGATCGGATGGGGTCACAGAATCAGCGTACGGCCTTTGCGGCCGATGTTCGGCGTTGTGGGCAGGGTCCCGTCAACCGTTCAAGGGCATTCCCTAGGACGATTATCCTTGTGGGGTGCGTGCCGTTCTGACCGTCGACGACATCGGCAGCAGGCGTCGACGCCGTCAGGGCGAAATACGTTCGGCTTCACACTGGTTAACCTTGGTAACTACCACGTCGCAGGCAGGACCCTAGGGCTGTCGATCGCGGCGATGAGTTGGGCGTCCAGACGTCGATCGGGGGACGACGTAGACTTTTCTGGTCGAGAGGCGTTGCAACGGATCTCCGGTCTCACCGGTATCCGCCACGCTCGGCAGAGTCAAGGGCGCCTTCCGCTACGGAAGGATGCACGTGAACGTCCCTGTAAAGGCCCCGGAGCCAGAGACCTTCGTGCCCGACATCCGGCCCGACTGCACCGCAGAACTGACGGCCGCTCTGCGCGAGCGGATCGTGGTGATCGATGGCGCGATGGGCACGGCGATTCAGCGCGACCGGCCGGACGAGGCCGGCTATCGCGGCGATCGCTTCACCGAGTGGCCGACCGCTCTGCAGGGCAACAACGACCTGCTCAACCTGACGCAGCCGCAGATCATCGAGGGGATCCACCGCGAGTACCTCGAGGCCGGCGCCGACATCCTGGAAACCAACACGTTCAACGCGAACGCGATCTCGCTGTCCGACTACGGCATGCAGGAGCTGGCCTACGAGCTGAACTATGCCGGCGCCGCCCTGGCCCGCAAGGCCGCCGACGAATACGGCACGCCGGATAAGCCCCGCTACGTCGCCGGCGCCATCGGCCCGACGACGCGCACCGCGTCGATCTCGCCGGACGTCAACGACCCCGGGGCCCGCAACGTCTCCTACGACCAGCTGGTCGCCGCCTACCTCGAAGCCGCCAACGGCCTGGTCGACGGCGGTGCCGACCTGCTCATCATCGAGACGATCTTCGACTCGCTGAACGCGAAGGCGGCGGTGTTCGCCGTCGAGACGCTGTTCGAGGAGCGCGGACGCCGCTGGCCGGTCATCATCTCGGGCACCATCACCGACGCGTCCGGGCGGACGCTGTCCGGTCAGGTCACCGAGGCTTTCTGGAACTCGATCCGGCACGCCAAGCCGCTCGCGGTCGGCCTCAACTGCGCCCTGGGCGCCCCGGAGATGCGGCCCTACATCGCCGAGATGGCGCGGATCGCGGACACCTTCGTCTCCTGCTACCCGAATGCCGGACTGCCCAACGCCTTTGGCGAGTACGACGAGACCCCGGAGCGGCAGGCCGGCTACATCGCCGACTTCGCCGAGGCCGGCCTGGTCAACCTGGTCGGTGGTTGCTGCGGAACCGCGCCACCCCACATCGCCGAGATCGCCAAGGTCGTCGAGGGCAAGGCGCCGCGCGAACTGCCGGAGATCCCGGTCGCCACCCGGCTCTCGGGCCTCGAGCCGCTCAACATCACCGACGACTCCCTGTTCGTGAACATCGGTGAGCGCACCAACATCACAGGCTCCGCCCGGTTCCGCAACCTGATCAAGGCCGAGGACTACGACACCGCGCTGTCGGTGGCCCTGCAGCAGGTCGAGGTCGGTGCGCAGGTCATCGACATCAACATGGACGAGGGCATGATCGACGGCGTCGCCGCGATGGACCGGTTCACCAAGCTGATCGCGGCCGAGCCGGACATCAGCCGTGTCCCGGTGATGATCGACTCGTCCAAGTGGGAGGTCATCGAGGCGGGCCTGAAGAACGTGCAGGGCAAGCCGATCGTCAACTCGATCTCCATGAAGGAGGGCGAGGAGAAGTTCATCCGCGAGGCGCGGCTGTGCCGCAAGTACGGCGCCGCCGTCGTCGTGATGGCCTTCGACGAGCAGGGCCAGGCCGACAACCTGGAGCGCCGTAAGGAGATCTGCGGGCGCGCCTACCGGATCCTGACCGAGGAGGTCGGCTTCCCGCCCGAGGACATCATCTTCGACCCGAACTGCTTCGCGCTGGCGACCGGCATCGAGGAGCACGCGACCTACGGCATCGACTTCATCGAGGCCTGCGCCTGGATCAAGGAGAACCTCCCCGGGGTGCACATCTCCGGCGGCATCTCTAACGTGTCGTTCTCGTTCCGGGGCAACAACCCGGTCCGCGAGGCGATCCACTCGGTGTTCCTGTTCCACGCCATCAAGGCGGGCCTCGACATGGGGATCGTCAACGCGGGTGCGCTGGTGCCCTACGACTCGATCGATCCGGAGTTGCGGGACCGCATCGAGGACGTCGTCCTGAACCGTCGCGAGGATGCGGCCGAACGGCTCCTGGAGATCGCCGAACGGTTCAACAAGACCGAGAAAACGGACGATCCCGCCGCCGCCGAGTGGCGCAGCCTTCCCGTCCGCGAACGCATCACGCACGCGCTGGTCAAGGGCATCGACGCCCACGTCGACGACGACACCGAGGAGTTGCGCGCCGAGATCGCCGCCGCGGGTGGCCGCCCGATCGAGGTGATCGAGGGCCCGCTGATGGACGGGATGAACGTCGTCGGCGACCTGTTCGGCTCCGGCAAGATGTTCCTGCCCCAGGTCGTGAAGTCGGCCCGGGTGATGAAGAAGGCCGTCGCGTACCTGCTGCCCTTCATCGAAGAGGAGAAAGAACAGAACGGGACCGCAGCGGCGAAGGACACCAACGGCACCATCGTGATGGCGACCGTGAAGGGCGACGTCCACGACATCGGCAAGAACATCGTCGGGGTTGTGTTGCAGTGCAACAACTTTGAAGTGATCGATCTCGGTGTGATGGTGCCGGCCCAGAAAATCCTGGATGCGGCCAAGGAGCACGACGCCGACATCATCGGACTGTCCGGGCTGATCACCCCGTCGCTGGACGAGATGGCCAACTTCGCCGTCGAGATGGAACGCGAGGGGCTCGAGATCCCGCTGCTGATCGGTGGGGCGACCACGTCGCGGGCCCACACGGCCGTGAAGATATCGCCGCGCCGCAGCGGTCCGGTGGTGTGGGTCAAGGACGCCTCGCGCTCGGTGCCTGTCGCGGCGGCCCTTCTCGACGACAAGCAGCGTCCGGCCCTGCTGGAGGCCACCGAGAAGGACTACGCGTCGTTGCGGGAACGGCACGCGCAAAAGAACGAGCGGCCGATGCTGACGCTGGAAAAGGCCCGCGCGAACCGGACGCCGATCGAGTGGGACGGCTACACGCCGCCGGTGCCCGCTATCGGTGCGGGGGTACGTGAATTCCAGGACTACGACCTGGCCGAGTTGCGCGAGTACATCGACTGGCAGCCGTTCTTCAACGCCTGGGAGATGAAGGGCCGCTTCCCCGACATCCTCAACAACCCGGCCTCGGGCGAGGCCGCCCGCAAGCTCTACGACGACGCCCAGCAGATGCTCGACACCCTGATCAAGGAGAAGTGGCTGACCGCCAACGGGGTGATCGGGTTCTTCCCGGCGAACGCGGTCGGCCCGGGTTTCGAAGACATCGAGGTCTACACCGACGACACCCGTACCGAGGTACTGACCACGTTGCGCAACCTGCGCCAGCAGGGCGAGCACCGGGACGGCATCCCCAACCGGTCGCTGGGCGACTTCATCGCGCCCAAGGAGACCGGGCTGGCCGACTACGTCGGCGCCTTCGCCGTCACCGCGGGGCTCGGCAGCCAGGAGAAGATCGCGGAGTTCAAGGCGGCCCTCGACGACTACAGCGCGATCCTGCTGGAGTCGGTCGCCGACCGGCTGGCGGAGGCGTTCGCCGAGCGGATGCACCAACGGGTCCGCAAGGAGTTCTGGGGATTCCAGCCGGACGAGCAGCTGGACAACGAGGCGCTCATCGATGAGAAGTACCAAGGAATCCGTCCCGCCCCGGGCTACCCGGCCTGCCCGGAGCACACCGAGAAGGTGACGCTGTGGAAGTTGATGGACGTGAAGGAGCGGACCGGCATCGAGCTGACCGAGTCGATGGCGATGTGGCCCGGCGCCGCGGTCAGCGGCTGGTACTTCTCGCACCCGCAGTCGCAGTACTTCGTGGTCGGCCGGTTGGGCCAGGACCAGGTCGCCGACTACGCGAAGCGCAAGGGCTGGACACTGGCCGAAGCCGAGCGCTGGCTCGCCCCGAGCCTCGGCTACAACCCGGAGGACTGAGCCCAAGGGCTCAAGGGGACATTCAGGGGAAGGGATGTTCATGCTCGAGCGAGAGTTGAATCGCATTGCCGACATCGCCGTGGAGGCCGTCAGTGTCACGGTCTTGCATGTCCGGCGCATTGTGGGAGTCCTGTGCACCGCGCTCGACCGCACGAAACGCGAAGTTGGCGACTTAGCTTGGGACTATGGCGATCTGGCGACAAGCGTCGGTTTCTCGGCTCGCCGTAACCGCGCGTCCACCGAGCACGACGGTCGGGAGACGCTCAGCGAGCACGCGGACAACGTGATATCGATCGAGCTGCGCCGTCGGAAGGCCAACTGAGACAACGCCAAAGGCGCCGGTGCTAGATGCGCAGCACGGAACTCAAGGCCGCCAGCGGGATATGCGCCTGCACCGTCCCGCCGTCCATGTACCACTGCATGACGCCGGGGGTGAAGTTGATCGGCTCATCGTGCCCCACCGGATAGTCGGGCATGTACAGGATCAACTCGTCGGGCGTCACCGCCCACGCCTTGTAGGCCCCGGAGTAGACCTTGTCCGGCGTCCAGCGGTCGATCACGAACGGGTAGCTGCCCGGGTCGTGCGGCGGCGGCGCCTGATCCAGCGCTGTTTCGATGAACGGTTGGGCCAGCGGGGGAATGGCGGTCAGCGGGTTCGACGTCGTCAGGTCCGCCAGCTGCACTCGCCGGCCGCTCGCCATGTCGAAGGTGAAGGTCCGGTAGGCGTTGTTGAACTTCGGCCCGTCGGCGTGGTAGTCCTCGTGGAACACCGCGCTGAGCAGGTTTTGATGCCGGAATACCTCGAAGTTCTCCTCGCCATAGCTGTCGGCGGCCATCTGCGAGTTGGCGGTCTTCCAGTTGTTGACCAGGGTGTGCAGGTAGTCGCGGATCACCGGGCCCGTGGTCGGGTTGTCGACCAGGTCGTCGGGCACGGCGACCTTGATGTCCCGCACGGCTTTGCGTTCCGACGTGACCGAGGTATGGCAGTACTGGCCGTCCCAGTCACCGCCCAGCTCCCCGCAGAATGAGGGTGCCGACGCGTGGGTGACGGCGGTGGTGGGAACCGTTGCGGCGGCGGTCAACACCGTCGCCGCGAGCATCCGGCGGATCACAGCAGCTGCACCTTGCCGGCCCGCCAGCGACCGTCGACCTTCTCCATGGTCATCTTGATCCGGCTGCGGTCGATGCGCGGGTCGGGCGCGGCCGTGTTGGTGACGGTCTGGTCGATGAAGACCAGCACCACAACCCTGTTCGTCGACTCGGACTGGATCGCCGAGTCCACCACCACGCCGTGCGCGGTCGCCTTGTTGTCGATCAGCAGCTGCCGCAGTTTCACGCTGGACTGGGTGTACATGTCCTTGAACTCGCCCGTCGCGCCGTCAAGAACCTGCCTGAAGTTATCGTCGACCTTGTTCGAATCAATGCTCGTCAGCACCTGGGCGTAGGCGATGGCGGCCTGCTGGGCCTGTTCGCCGGCCAGCTTCACCTGGTGCTCCTGCCACTGCCGCCAGCCGAGGAAACCCGAAACGGCAAGTGAGGCAACGAGTAGCGCCGGCAACGCGCCGCGACGCAGGTAGTGCTTCCAGGGGCGCCCGCGGCGATCGGGCTCGCGCCGCTTGCCTTTGAGCAGCACGCCGTCTTCTTCGTCCGGCCGGTCTTCGTCGAGCTGTTCGTCGTCGACGCGGACCGCCTCGGCGTCTTCGGTTGCGACTGGGGGTGTTTCGTCGTCCGGCTCCACCTCGGCGCGCACCTCGGCCTTCGGGTTCTTCTTGGTGGTCACGATCACGATCAGCTCCTCGAGATATGGGTTGACGGCTCAGTGCGGCGGTTCGATCGGCAGAGCCGGGCCGCCGTAGGGGGTGGGAATGGTGTAGCGACCCTGCGGGATCGGATCGGTTCGACGGCCCAGGTCGGCACCCGGCGGGGGACCGGCGGTGTCGTCGCCGCCCGGCCGCGGGGCGTTCTTGGCTCCCCGGATCGAGACCGCGGGGTCGTCGTCGCGGCAGTAGGTGTACATGAACGGCTCGTAGTAGTCGGCGGCGGAGGAGGCGTGCGACGGCGTCCCGTAGTCGCACACATAGCGCGGGTAGAGGTCGGCCGTCGCCCAGACCCCGTGATCGTGAAATGCGCTCGCCACCGCGTCCAACACGGACCCACGGTAGTCGGGGAACAGCGCGTTGAGCGCCGGAACCCGTAGATAGAGCAGCTGCGACATGGTCGCCATGCTGCCCAGCAGCTGCACCATCGTGTCGGAATTGTCGGCGAACAGGTTGTCGACCGCGGAAAGCGTGCGCGGGGTTTGCCCGGTCAAGCGGCGATAGCCGGCCTGCATCCTGGCCACGCCCGTCAGCGTTCGGTCGAGTTCCGTTGCGGCAGCGCCCAGTCCGGCGTTCTTGTCGCTCGCCAGGGTGAGCACCACCCGGCTGGTCTTGATGATGCTGGTGGTTTGGGGCAGCACCGAATCGAGCGTGGAGAGCAGAAACGTGCCGCCGTCGACGATGGCGGTCAGCTTCGCCGGGCCCTCCTTGCTCAGGCTGAGTTCCTTCTTGATCAACTCGACCTTGTGGGGGTCGACCTGGGCCAGCAGCCCGTCGGCGTCGCCGAGCAGCTGCGCCAAGCTGACCGGAACGGTGGCGCGGTCGGAGGTGATGAGGCTGCCGTCGTGCAGGTACGGCCCGGCGTCCGAGGTGGCCTCGAAGTTGATGTACTGCTCGCCGGCCGGCGACAGCGCCGACACGTGCACCACGCTGTTCGCCGGTATCCGAACGTTCGACGTGATGCTGGCGATGGCGTTCACGCCGTTATCGGTGATCCGCAGCGACTCGACCCGGCCGACGCGCACCCCCCGCAGCGCGACATCCTGGTTGGGCAGCAAGCCGCCGGATTCCGGCAACTGCACGGTGACGCGGTAGGTCGATGCGAAAGGTTCCACCCGCAACGCTCCGATGAGCAGGTAGGCGGTGGCGACGACCAGAATGAGCGCCAATCCGGCCACCGACAGCCAGACCTGTTGCCGGTGACCGGTACGCACCGCCCGGACGATGGCGTTCGCGACGTTGTCGACGGTGCGGATCATGGTCGCGGTCCCGGCGGTGGTGGTGCTGGCGGCGATGGTGCTGGCGGGGGTCCGGGGGCGACGTCGATTTGGCCGGGGATGTTCGGGTCCGGAACCACCGGAACCTGTGGCGAATTCGGCCCGCGGCCGACCACCCGTTCTTGCAGACGCCACAGGGTGTACTTCAGGGTGCCGACGAGCAGGTTCACGTTGTAGTGGTGCGGCCCGTGCAGTCCGATGTCACCGGGGAACCCGATATCGGGAAGCGATCCGAGCATGATCTTGTCCACGCCCACGTTCACCGAAATCGAGTTGCCCGCGGTCGACTTGACCAACGGCGGAATCAGCCGGTTGAGCGCCAGCCAGCTGGTATCCGGGCTCATCGCAACGTCATTGGCAGCCCCGGCGACCGTGTTCAGGTCGCGGATGATGCTGCGGCCGCTGGTGTCGGTCCCGCCGATCGACGGGAACCGGGCCAGCAGCCGGGAGGTGTCGCCCACCTGGATCGCGACGTCGGAGAGCTGGGCGGTGTTGTCGGCCAGCGCCGAAGTGGCGGGACCGGCGGCCGCCATCAGCTCGCTGATGGTTTGGTTCTTGGCGTCGAGTTCGTCGGCCAGGTGCGACAATTGGGTCAACGCGGTCGAGATCTGGCCGGAACGCGAGTCCAGCGTCCCGAGCAGCTCGTTGGACTTGCGGATCATGTCCCCGAACGCCTGGCCCTGGTCACCGGTCGCCTTGCCGAAACCGTTGATGATGTTGGTGAAATTGCGCACCGCCCCGCCGTTCACCAGGATCGCCGCCGAACTCAACACCGACTCGACCGTCGCGGCGGCCGCCGTCGAGTCCAGGCCGATGGTGTCGCCGTCCTTCAACAGTGGCGCCTCCGGATCACCGGCCGCCGGCGGCTTCAGGGCGACGAACACGTCGCCCAGCGGTGTCGCGGTTCGCAATTCGGCGGTGCTGCCCCGCGGCAGTTGCACGCCGTCCCTGATGCGCAACCGGGTGACCGCGGTGTAGTTGCGCGCGACCATCGACTCGAGCTGCCCCACGTCGGCGCCGGCGAGTTTCACCTTGGCGTTCATCGGCAGGTTGAGCGCGTTGGAGAACACGGCGTTCAGCGAGTAACCGCCCGAGCCCAGGCCCGGGGCCGGAAGGGGCAGGCTGGCAAGGCCGTTCGTGGCGCATCCGGCGGTCACCAGCGCCGCGGCCGCCGCCGCCAGCATGCCCCGGGGGACCGCGGTCATCATTTCTGCCCCATGGCGGCCATGCCGTCCAGCACATAGGTCAACCCGAAATCGGGGCCGAAGTCCTGTATCGTCCCGGTGCTGCAGCCCAGTTGCCGAAGGCCCATCAGGTTGCAGATCTCTTTGGTGTACTGGCTGTCGAAGAGCAACCGATCCGTCAGAAACCGCGCCCGGACGCTGCCGTTGGCCCGGTCGATCATGTTGTAGGCGTTGTCGGCCACCAACGGAGCCAGGTCCAGGAGTTCGGCCAGGTCGCGTCGCTGGTCGGTCACCGTCTGCAGCGTGGCGTTGCCGTTTCGGGCGGTCTGCTTGATGTTGTCGCGGTTGGCGTCGAGCAGGTCGCCGGCCCGTTGGATCAGTTCGTCGAGTTTGCGTCCCGTGGTGCCGCTGCCGAGGTCCTCGTCGGCCATGATCTGGCTGACTTGGTGGATGGTGGAGGCGAATTCCCGCAACTTGGTGTCGTTGGCGGCCACCGCGTCGAACAGGGAGCTGATGTTCTTCACGATCGTGGTGATCTGCTCGCGGGTCGCCGCGCCACCGTCGCTGGACAATCGCAGCGCCTTGGACAGCTCGCCGAGCGCCGCCTTGATCCTTTCCCCGTTGCCGTTGACGACCTGGGTGCCGCCGTTGAGCACGTCGGCGACCGGCCCGCCGCCGCGGCCGTCGCCCTCGAGCGACTTGGTCACTTTGTCCAAAACGTTGAGGACGCTGCTGAATTCGACGGGCGTCTTGGTGCGCGGCAACCCGATGGTGTCGTGGTTCTCCAGCGTCGGTCCGCCGTGATAGGGCGGTGTGAGTTCGATCTGGCGGTCGGTGAGGATGGAGGTTGACACCGTGACGGCCTGCGCGGTGGCGGGAACCTTGACGTGGCGGTCGACGGTGAATTCGACTTCGACGTAGCCGCCCTTGGCGGTGATCTTGGTGATCTTGCCGACCGGCATGCCCAGCACAGCCACCTCGTTGCCCTCGTAGAGGCCTGAGGCGCTGTCGAACTGGGCGGTCACGGTAATCGCGTCCTCGTCGGACCCCAGACACCACCAACCGATGCCGGCGGCCGCGGCGATCACCGCGAGGGCCGCGATGACGGCCACCGATTTCGACGCGAGCGATTTCACTTGCAATCCTTGAAGTACTGGATCATGCCGAACTGCTTGGCGCGGCCGCTGATTGCGCACATCCACGAGTCGATCAGCGGGACGTTGGGGGCGTTGAAGTTGATCGCGTTTCCGTCACCCGTGAGGTTGGCCGCCTCGCGGAAGAAGATCGGGCTGGTTTGCAGCATGCTGTGCAGCAGGTCGTCGTGCCCGGACATCAGGTTGGTGAAGTCGCGCATGTCCTTGATCAGCGCGTCCAGGGCCGGCCGGTCGTTGACCACGACCTGGCTCATGGTGTCGACGAGGCTCGACAGGGATTGCATCATCGCGTGGAAAACGGCTCGCCGCGCGACGAACTGGCCCAGCAGGTCTTGGCCCTGGTTGACCAGGGTGCCGATGTCGGCCTGCTGACGCCGCAGCGTGTTGGTCACCTGTTCGGTGCTGCGCAGCAGCTGGCCCAGCTGGTCACGTCGCAGCGCGATGATCGACGAGAGCGTGTGGATGTTCGAAATCGCTTGCGGCACAACCGCAGGCAGTCCTTCGAGCTGCTTGCCGAGCACTGCGAGCGACTGCGCGAACCGGTCGGAGTCGACCTGTTCGAAAGTGGTGGTGGCGTCCTGCAGCGCGGCTTGCAGGTCGTAGGGCACCTCGGTGTGTGCCAGGTCGAAGGTGTTGTTGGGCAGGTGCGCCGCGCCGGCGGGTTCCAGCGAGAGGTACCGCGAACCCAGGATGGTGGTGACCTTGATCTGCGCCCGGGAATCCTTGCCGAGCGCGATGTTGTCCCGAATCTTCAGCCCCGCCTCGACGTGGTCGCCGACGAGTTTCATGCTGGTGACGTTGCCCACCGGGATGCCTGCGACCACGATCGGGTTGCCGGCCCGCAGCGAGGCGGCTTGCAGGAACTCGGCGGTGTAGTGCCGATATCCGGCGCCGAGCGCGTGCACGAGCAGCATCACCCCGATGATCACCGCGACCACCGCGACGGCGATGAACCCGAGCAGGGTTTTGTTGTAGCTTTCCAGCGGTCGTTTCCTCATCCGCCGCCACACCGACGCGTCAGCCATCCGCCGTGCTCCTGCATCTGGGGCTGTGCCACGCCTTGTTGCCCGGGGTCGCGGCGTTGACGATGATCGGCACCACGTCGTTGAGGCCGGGGAAGAACCCCATGAAGTTCACGTCGCACACGTAGGCGTTGCCGTAGGCGCCCTGGTTGCCGACCCGGGCGAGCCCCTTGAGCAGCAGCGGAATGTTGTCGCCGAAGAACGCCACCTGCGGTTCGACCTCCATGATGTGTTTGGTGGCACCGGGCTGGCGGTCGATGAACTCGCGCAGCGCCGGGTACACGTCCGTCGCCGCGGTCGACAGCCGGTCGGTCACCCGGGCCAACGAACCGACCGAGGCCACCAGGTCGGGGCGCCGGACGTCGAGCTCGCCCACGACGCCGCGGGTCTGGGTGATCACCCCGTCGAGGTTGTCGTTCTGCTGGGCCAGGTTGGCCATCACCTTGTTGAGATTGGTGATCACGCTGCCGAGGGCCTGGTCCCGGCCCGCGAATGTCTCTGTGAGCGTTGAGGTCTGGCCGACCAGCGTGGTCAGCGACGACGTGTCGCCTTGCAGCGAGGCGATGATGCCCTTGGTGAGGTTGTCGGCGTCGTGGGGGTTCAGCAGGCTGAACAACGGTTCGTAGCCGTTCAGCAGCGTGGTGACGTCGAAGGAGGGTTCGGTGCGTTCCAGGGGAATCGTGCTACCCGGTGGGAGCGGCTGCGGGCTGCCGTCCCTGCCCAGGGACAGCCCGAGGTAACGCTGGCCGACGATGTTCTGATAGGTGACCGACGCGAGGGTGTTTCCGAACAGCCGTTGTTCCTGCTGCACCACGAACGAGACCTTCGCGAGATTTCCCTCGAGCTCGATCTTTTCGACCCGGCCGACGCGGACGCCGGCCATCCGGACGTCGTCGCCTTCGCGCAACCCGTAGACGTCGCTGAAGACCGCCGAATACGTGGCGGTGTTGCCGGCCACGTCACGGCGCAGGCTGACGTACACCAGCCACGTCAAGGTCAGCGAGACGACCATGAACAGGGTCAACGCGACGAGCGGGCCTCGAAACCTCATTTGGCCTCCCCGGGCGGATGAGCCGGCGGATGGGTGATGGACACCGTCGTGCCGCGGGCGACCGGGCCCAGCAGCAGCTCGGTGGCGGCGGTCGCAGGCTCGCCGGTGATCACGCCCAACATGTTCCGTTCGTACTGGCTCCCAACGGGTCCCACGTTCCCGCCGAACGACGCCTGCGGGATCCACGGTGCCTTTGGCGCCACCGGTGCGACCCACGGTTCGTGGGGCTGCGGCGTGGCGGGCGCCCCCGGCGACGGGTTGTCGGGGTTCGCACTCCCGGGCACTGGCGGTGACGGCGTGATCCCCGCGGGCAGTGGGGGATTGGGATCGGACAGGTTGGGGTTCGGGTTGATCAGCGGCGGACCCACGGCGACGAGATTTCCGTCCGGGCCGATCACCGTGCCCGGGGGCGGGGCCAGATCCTTGGGCGGTTGATAGTTCTGCGGCAGCAGGACGTCGGGAAGGTCGGGCCGCACCGGTATCAGCGGTGCGGTGAAACAGCTGGGTCCCTTAAGCTCGCCGTAATGGGGGCAGTCGGCGCGGGTGTAGGTGGAACTGGGGGTGAACGTCAGCATCGCGCGCATGTTGCCGAGGTTGGTGACCGGGTTCCAGACCTGCTCCATGAACTGGTTGGCCAGGTTGTCCAGCTTGGCGACCGCGGGCACAAAGTTATTGGACTTCTGCGCCAGCACACCGAGCACGGGCGTGAAATCGGTTGTGATCCCTATGAGTTGGTCGATATGGTTGCCCAACGACTGGCGCGTGGTGCCGACCGTGTAGTCGGCGCCCGACAGCAACGCGGCCAGCTGACCGCGCGTCTCGGCGAAGGTCCGCATCGGCTCGACGGCCTGGTGCAGCGCGTCGAGCAAATCGGGGGCGGTCTGCGCCAGCCCCCGAGTCGCATCCAGCAACGCAGACACCGTCGAGGGGCCGGCGTCGGTGCTGACAATCGAATTGAGCTGGTCGAGAAGGCGATTCAATTGCGCGCCGGCGTTCAGGAGGCTGACGCGGCGGTGATCGGTGGCGGCGCCCAGCGCGGCCAGGATCCCCACCGACCGGTCGTCCCGGTCGCGGCCCGCCGCGGCGAGCAGGTCGCGCAACTTCGTCACGGTCGTCTGGAACAACACCGTCGGAAGCCGCTTGTCCTCCGGAATATGCGCCCCGTCGCGGATCGTTGCCGCTGGGCGCTCCCGGTTCGGGGAGCCCACCAACTGAACCGACGACACGGCGAAGACATTGCTGGGCACCACGCGCGCGGTCACGTTGGCCGGGATCGAGCCGGCGAATTCTTCCTTGAGGTCGATGTGGACGTAGTTGGGGTTGCCGTGCGCCGCGGGCACGACGCCGTCGACCATGCCGACCAGCACACCGTGGTATTTGACGTCCGACCTCTGCGGCAAGCCATCGCCCACGTTCACCAGATCGGCGACCACGCGGACGTAATCGTTGAGTCTGCCAGTGGATTTGACCAACATCGCGGTGGTGAGCAGCGCGCTGACCACCACGACCGCGATGCCGATGCCGAACAGCTGCCGGTCGGACGGGCCGCGCCCGTCCAGCTCAAAGGAGTTCGGCATGTTCCCCCGACCTACCCGCCGAACCGTGCGCCGGAGTCGACGCCCCAAAGCGCCATGGTGAGCAGCATGTTCACGATGATCACGACGGTGATGCTGGCCCGCATGCCGTGGCCCGCGGCGACCCCGACGCCCTCCGGTCCGCCGCCGGCGTAGTACCCGTAGTAGCACTGGATCGTGGAGGCGATCCAGACGAAGATGACGGCCTTGATCAGGGAATAGACGATGTCCTGCCCCGCCAGCATCAACGTGAAGTAATGCAGGTAGGAACCGGTCGAGCCACCGCTGCCCAGTCCCACCACCACTTGGGTGCTCAGGTAGCCGATCGCCAGGCATGCGGCGTACAGCGGGACGATCGCCACCACCGAGGCGATCAGCCGGGTGGTGACGAGGTACGGAATCGGCCGGATCGCAATCGATTCCATGGCATCGATCTCTTCGGCGATGCGCATGGAGCCCAGTTGGGCGGTGAAGCGGCAGCCGCCCTGCATGGCGAAGGCCAGCGATGCCATCAGCGGGGCCAGCTCGCGGGTGTTGACCAACGACGAGACGAAACCGGTGGCGGGCCCCAGGCCGAGCAGGTCCAGGAAGTTGTAGCCCTCGATTCCCACGAGCGCCCCGACCGTCATGCCGAGCACGACGGCCACGCCGGCGGTGCCGCCGCCCACCACGATCGAGCCGTTGCCCCAGGTGATGTTCGACAGCAACCGCAGGAACTCGCCCCGGTACTGGCGCAGGGCAAGCGGGACCGCGACGAGCGCGCGGACGAAGAAGACCAGCAGGTGCCCGAGCCGAATGATCGGCACTTTGCCCCGTCGGTAGAGCCGGACGAGCGGGACCGAAATCGGTGCCAACGGTTGATAAGCGGACGCCGTCATGTCACAGCCCCGTCCTGGGGGACAACATGATGTAGAGCTGGCTGATGGCGACGTTGACAATCATCAGTAGCAGGATGGCCTCGACGACCGCCGCGTTCACCGAGTTTGCGACGCCCGTAGGTCCGCCCTTGGTGGACAAGCCTTTCTGGCTCGACACGATGGCCACGATGGCGCCGAACACGACCGCCTTGACCAGCGCCAGGATCATGTCGTCGGTCGTCGCGAAGGAGGCGAACGTCGACACGAAGCTGCCCGGCGCCCCGTTCTGGAAGTACACGTTGAACATGTAGCTCGCGAAGAATCCGGCGAAGCACACGACTCCGGTGAGGGCCACGCCGATCATCACCGCGGCGGCCAACCGGGGGACCACCAGACGACGGATCACCGAGACGCCCATCACCTCCATCGCGTCGTTCTCTTCGCGCATCGTTCGCGAGCCCAGATCGGCGGTGATGGCCGACCCGACCGCCGACGCCATCAGCACCGCGGCCACCAGCGATGCTCCCTGCCGGATGACCGCCAGGCCGCTGGCGGCCCCGGCCAGCGACGTGGCCCCAACCTGGCCGGCCAGCAGTGCGAACTGGATGGACAGCGTGACGCTGATCGGCAGTGACACCAGGATGGTCGGCAACACCGCGGTGCCTGCCATGAATGCGCCCTGGCGGACGAACTCCTGCCACTGAAATCGCCCGGTCATCAGGTCGAAGAAGAAATACTGTGCCGTGCGCACGCCCAAGACGAACTGTTCGCCCACCGTGGTCAGCGACGCGACCGGGTGGCGCTTGACGTACCCGACCGACCAGTTCCGGATCGCGACGACACCATCGAGTTGCGTCGTCATAGCGGCGTGACCCAAAGCCCGCACAGCAAACTTATGGCAACCGTCATCGACTATCAGCTACCGCTTCCATCGGCCCTCTCCCCACCCCTGAATTCCTGAGTGCCGAGCAGACGACTTCCGACGCCGTCGAAGCCAATTCTTATTAAAATAATGTCAACAGGCGCCCAAGACTCTGCAGCTCATCGGTGTGTGCCGCATCACGTTAGCCTACTTGATAGCGACTTTCAATAGTGTAGAGTCACTCATCTGAGTTCGTCGCTGGACAGCGCCGCGGGGTTCCAATGTCGGATTGACGAAGGTGAAGGCATGCCCTCAGCAAACACCGGCTCGTTGCGGGACCGGCGTCGTGCTGAGCTAGTTTCGCAGATCCAGCAGACCGCCCAGCGGCTTTTCGCCGAACGCGGCTTCGACGCCGTGACGACCGAGGAGATCGCCTCGGCGGCCGGCGTATCGATCAGCACCTATTTCCGGTACGCACCCACCAAGGAGAGCCTGCTCGTCGGTCCCGTCCGGGAGGCCAGCGCCGAGATCGTCGAGTCCTACAGCGCGAGACCACCGGACGAGTCACCGGTCGAGGCGTTGATTCGGCTGTTCGTCGCGCGCGCCCAAGAGGTCATCGAAGTCCAGACGCTGGACACTTGGCGCCAGGCCGTCGCCACCGCCCCGCGGTTGCTGAGCCAATCGGTGCTGGTCACCGAGATCGAACACCGCGAATTCGTCGAGCAAGTGGCGTCCCGCATGGGCGTCGACGCGGCGGCAGACGTCCGGCCCGCGCTGTTGGTGCACACCAGCTTGGCCACGGCCAAATTCGTCATCGACCGCTGGCTCACCCAGCCCCCCGACGGCCCGGAGTTTCACGTTCAGCTCGAAGAGGCGCTGCGCATGACGCTCGCCGGGTTCGACTGACCGGCGGCGCAAAACGTCACCGGCGGAAACCGCCGTGACTTTGCTCGCCGCCGCGTGAAACAATCGCTGGCCGTGAAGACGTTTGAGGATCTGTTCGCCGAGTTGGGCGAGCGCGCCCGTAGCCGGCCGGCCGGCAGCGCGACGGTTGCCGCCCTGGACGGTGGCATCCACGGGTTGGGCAAGAAGATCCTCGAAGAGGCCGGCGAGGTATGGCTCGCCGCCGAACACGAACCCGACGAGGCGCTGGCCGAGGAGATCAGCCAGTTGCTCTACTGGACGCAGGTGTTGATGATCGCGCGTGGCCTGTCGCTCGACGACGTCTACCGGAAGCTCTGACGATGTTGCGGGTCGCGGTTCCCAACAAGGGCACGCTGAGCGAGCCGGCCAGCGAGATTCTCGCGGAGGCGGGCTACCGTCGTCGCACCGACTCCAAGGACCTCACCGTCATCGACCCGGTCAACCAGGTCGAGTTCTTCTTCCTGCGGCCCAAAGACATTGCGATCTATGTGGGTTCGGGGCAGCTCGATTTCGGCATCACCGGACGCGATCTGGTCCGCGACTCGGACGCGCCGGTGCGCGAGAGGCTGGCCTTGGGTTTCGGGTCGTCGAGTTTTCGCTACGCCGGCCCGGCCGGGCGTGAGTGGACGACGGCGGACCTGGCCGGTAAGCGGATCGCGACCGCGTACCCCCATCTGGTGCGAAAAGATCTGGCGGAACGCGGCATTGAAGCGACCGTCATCCGACTCGACGGGGCGGTGGAGATTTCGGTGCAGCTCGGCGTGGCCGACGCCATCGCCGACGTAGTCGGCTCCGGGCGCACGCTGAGCCTGCACGACCTGGTGGCCTTCGGCGATCCGCTGTGCGATTCGGAGGCGGTGCTGATCGAGGGCGCCGACCCGGACGGCCAGGGCGGCACGCGAGCGGCGCGCGATCAGCTGGTGGCGCGGATCCAGGGTGTGGTTTTCGGGCAGCAATACCTGATGCTCGACTATGACTGCCCGCGTTCCGTCCTGGAAAAGGCCACGGCGATCACGCCGGGTTTGGAGTCGCCGACCATCGCGCCGCTCGCCGATCCGGACTGGGTCGCGATCCGCGCGCTCGTGCCCCGCCGTGGCGTGAACGAGATCATGGACGAGCTGGCCGCCATCGGCGCCAAAGCCATTCTGGCTTCCGACATCAGGTTCTGCCGGTTCTGACCAACTGGGTGGCGCGACCGCGGCTGTGTTAGCGTCCGCCTAGGGCTGTTTGCCCGTGTCACCCTCATGGGCCGTCATCCCTCACCACTGCCGGCTGTTCGATCCCCAGGAGGGTCTTCGTGACACACGCGCTTATTCTGCTGCTGGCTTTACTGATTGGCGTCATCGCCGGGCTGCGTTCGCTGACGGCCCCCGCCGTGGTCGCCTGGGCGGCCTATCTTGGCTGGCTCGACCTGCATGGCACGTGGGCGTCGTGGATGGCCAACATCATCACGGTCATCGTCTTCACCGTTCTCGCGGTCGGCGAACTGGTCAACGACAAGCTGCCCAAGACGCCGGCCCGCACGGCGCCGCCGATCTTCGCCGCCAGGATCGTCATGGGCGGATTGGCGGGGGCTGCGCTCGGCGCCTGGCCGCACTGGACCTTCACCGCGCTCGGGGCCGGCGTCATCGGCGCGGTGCTCGGCACACTCGGCGGCTATCAGGCGCGCAAGCGGCTGGCCACCGTGGCCGGCCGGGACCTGCCCATCGCGCTGCTCGAGGATGCAGTCGCGATCTTGGGCGGGTTCGCCATCGCCGCGGTGACGGGTCACGTGCTGACGGAATACATCCTGACGGCCGTTAAGTGACACAGCATTTCGACGCGATCATCGTCGGCGCCGGGCAGGCCGGGCCCCCGTTGGCCGGGCGGCTGACTGGGGCCGGGCAACGGGTTGCGCTGGTGGAGCGCAAACTGATCGGCGGCACATGCGTGAACACCGGATGCATCCCGACCAAGACCCTGGTTGCCAGCGCGTACGCCGCTCACCTCGCGCGCCGCGGTGCGGATTTCGGAGTGGCGACCGGACCGGTCAGCGTGGACATGGCGAAAGTCAAGGCACGCAAGGACGAAATCATGCTGGGCGACCGAAAGGGCGTCGAGGACTGGTTGGTGGGAATGGACGGTTGCACCGTCTTTCGTGGGCACGCAAGGTTCGAGGACCCGCACACGTTGCGTGTCGACTCCCGAGACGGGCAAGACGTGCTGCACGCCGACCGGATCTTCCTCAACGTCGGCGGTCGCGCGGTGGTGCCGGAAATCCCCGGGCTCTCCGACATCGAGTTCTTGACCAACGTCTCGATCCTCGAACTCGACACGCTGCCAAGCCATCTCGTCATTCTCGGCGGTAGCTACATCGCGCTGGAGTTCGCCCAGATGTACCGGCGCTTCGGCGCCCGGGTGACCGTCGTCGAGCGGGGTTCCCGGCTGGCATCCCGCGAGGACGAGGACGTGTCCGCCACCGTCCGCGACATCCTGGAGGGCGAGGACATCGAGGTCATCGTCGGTGCGGATGACGTGCGAATCACCAAGAAGGACAATGGCTTTGAACTGACCCCGAGCGCCGGCGCCGCCCCGGTCGCCGGCAGTCACCTGCTGCTGGCCGTGGGCCGACGGCCCAACACCGACGACCTGGGCCTCGAGGCGGCCGGTGTGCAGACCGACGCCCGCGGCTACATCGTCGTCGACGACCAGCTCAAGACGAACGTCGACCACATCTGGGCGATGGGAGACTGCAACGGCAAAGGCGCCTTCACCCACACCTCTTACAACGATTTCGAGATCGTCGCCGCCAACCTGCTCGACGACGACCCGCGCCGGGTCAGCGACCGCATCACCACCTACGCGCTCTACATCGACCCGCCGCTGGGGCGTGCCGGGATGACCGTTGACCAGGTACGTGCGTCGGGACGCAAGGCGCTGGTAGGCAAGCGTCCGATGACGCGGGTCGGCCGGGCGGTGGAAAAGGGTGAGACGCAAGGGTTTATGAAAGTCGTCGTGGATGCCGACACCCGGGAGATACTGGGAGCGGCCATCTTCGGCGTCGGCGGCGACGAGGCCGTTCACGAGATCCTGGACGTCATGTCGGCCAAAGCGCCCTACACGACGCTGGCTCGCACCATGCACATCCATCCCACCGTCAGCGAGCTCATTCCCACGATGCTGCAGGAGATGACGCCGCTGCAGTAGTGGCGATCGCGAGCGCGGCGTTGGCCGGGCGCGGCGGGTCGCCACCATTGGCTGGTGGCGATCGCGAGCGCGGCGTTGGCCGGGCGCGGCGGGTCGCCACCATTGGCTAGTGGCGATCGCGAGCGCGGCGTTGGCCGGGCGCGGCGGGTCGCCACCATCGACTCGTGGCGATCGCGAGCGCGGCGTTGGCCGGGCGCGGCGGGTCGCCACCATTGGCTCGTGGCAGTCCCTACCGCGACGCCGGGGCGGGGCGACGCGAGCGGCGTCGCCTGTTGCGCGCCGCGCTCGCCCGGGGCGCACGAGTCGCCACCGGGGCCGGCGCGACGACCTCGCGTGGCGCCGGCTGGCCGGCCAGGGCGTGGATGACGGGGGAGGCCGCGGTTACCTGCTGGGGCACGGCGCGAATGGCAGCCTTGCGCATCATCGATTCGGCGTCCCGGCGTTGGTCGGGCAACACGATGGTGACCACGTCGCCGGAAGCGCCGGCGCGGGCCGTGCGGCCGGACCGGTGCAGGTAGGCCTTGTGCTCCGGCGGCGGGTCGACATGGACGACCAGCTCGATGTTGTCGACGTGCACGCCACGCGCGGCGATGTCCGTTGCCACAAGCACTCTCGCGTGACCGGCCGCGAACGCCGCCAGGTTTCGGTCGCGCACGTTCTGGGAAAGGTTGCCGTGCAACTCGACCGACGGGATGCCGGACTGCGTGAGTTGGCGGGCCAGCTTCCGGGCCTGATGCTTGGTCCGCATGAACAGGATTCGCCGGGATTCGCCCGAGGCCAACCGGTGCACCAGGTCCTTCTTGGCCTGGGGTCCGTCGACACAGAAGAGATGATGTGTCATCGCGGGAGTCACGGATGCCGGTTCGGCGACCGATCGCGTCACGGGGTCGCTGAGGAATCGCTTCACCAGGGTGTCGACCGCGGCATCGAGAGTGGCCGAGAACAGCATCCGCTGCCCGGCCGCCGGCGTGGCCGCCAAGATGCGGGTGACCGTGGGCAGGAAGCCCAGATCGGCCATGTGGTCGGCCTCGTCGATCACGGTCACCTGTACGGCGCTCAGCGTGACGATGCCCTGCTTCATCAGGTCGTCCAGCCGGCCCGGGCAGGCGACGACGATGTCGACGCCGGATTTCAGCGCCGCGGCCTGCCGGTGCTGCGGCACCCCGCCGAAGACGGTGGTCACGCGCAGACCCCGAACCGCGGCGAGCGGCGCGATGGTCGCGGCGATCTGCGTCGCGAGTTCGCGGGTGGGCGCCAACACCAGCCCGGTCGGCTTGCCCGGTCGGCGGTTACCCGCATCGAGTCGGCTCACCAGCGGGATCGAGAAGGCGAGCGTCTTGCCGCTACCGGTCTTGCCGCGGCCCAACACATCACGGCCGGCAAGCGTGTCCGGCAGGGTCTCGATCTGGATTGGGAACGGCCGGTGGGCGCCGCCCTTGGCGAGCGCGTCAACCAGCGGTGGGCTCACCCCGAGGTGCGCAAATGTTTTGTCTTCAAGCATGTTTCACTGTCCCTAAAGCGTCGGTGGTAGCGAGATTGCCCGTATGGCAACGTCGATCGCCGCGACTCGAGGCTGTGCGGAGCGCACCTAGTCATCTCGGACTCGGCGCCCCGCGGGGATCTGAGAGGAAATAACGAATCGATCACGACGTGCTGGCAAGCCATTTGGCGCCAACGTTGACAACAGCCTACCGCACTCGCCGATGAACTATTGCGTCCGGACGCTCAGGCCGCAATGACGCTCGTCACACCTACGGACGGGCTGAGATCACGCCGCCGGTTCGGTCGGCTGCGAAACGCCTTGTGACAGTGCGATATCCGGCCATCCGGGGTAGGTTGGCGGGGTTCCGCCGAACAACGGGCAGTACTGCTGGTGGGGGCACCAGTCACACAACCGCGACTGGCTGGGACGGAAATCGCCGGTCCGGCCTGCGGATTGGATGGCACGCCACATCGCCATCAGGGTCTTCTCGAAGCGCAGCAACTCGTCGTGGTCGGGCGAATAATCCAACACCTGCCCGTCCGCGAGGTAGATGAGCCGCAGCCGAGTGGGTGGTACGCCGCGCGTGCGCAGCAGGGCCACCGCGTAGAACTTCATCTGGAACATCGCCTTGAACTCGGCCAGGGCCCGCGCCGCCGGCGGGGCCTTGCCGGTCTTGTAATCGACCACCCGGGTCTCCCCGGTGGCGGCGAGGTCGATCCGGTCGATGAATCCGCGCAGCAGCGTGCCGTCGGCGAGCTCGACCTCCACGCGCTCCTCGCAGCACTGCGGATCGAAGCGCGTCGGGTCCTCGAGGCGGTAGTAACCGAAGAGCAGCGCCCGAGCCTCGGCGATCAGCTGGCCGCGCTGCTCGGTATCGAAGTCGCCGGCCAGGTCGGGCGTCGCGGCGATCACCTGTTCCCAGGCCGGCTCGACCAGCGCCAGCGCGGTGTCGGGGCCGCGCTGCGCGGCGGGCAGCCCGTACAGCTGCTGCAGCGCCGCGTGCACCACCGAGCCGCGCAGTTGTGCGGCCGACGGCGCCTCGGGCAACCGATCGATCGCCCGGAACCGGTAGAGCAACGGACACTGCTTGAAGTCCGCCGCCCTCGACGGGGACAGCGCCGGTTTCGACGCCGGTCTTGCAGCCGGCCGCGCGAGTGCCTGCGGCTGGTCGGTCATGTCCGCAGCGTAGAACCGGGTGCCGACAACCCCGAGCACCGCCCGCGGCGAGTCGGCTGGCACGCTAGACGGCGTGTCCGCAACCGGCCCGTTCACCGTCGGGGAACGCGTCCAACTCACCGACGCCAAAGGCCGGCACTACACGATGGCGCTCACCCCCGGCGCGGAGTTCCATACCCATCGCGGCTCGATCGCACACGACGCGTTGATCGGGCAGGAGCAGGGCACTGTGGTCAAGTCCAGCAACGGTGCGCCCTTCCTGGTGCTGCGCCCGCTGCTGGTCGACTACATCATGTCGATGCCCCGCGGCCCGCAGGTCATCTATCCCAAGGACGCCGCGCAGATCGTGCACGAAGGCGACATCTTCCCGGGCGCGCGCGTGCTGGAGGCCGGGGCCGGATCGGGGGCGCTGACCTGCTCGCTGCTGCGTGCGGTCGGACCCGACGGGCGGGTGGTCTCCTACGAGCAGCGCGCCGACCACGCCGAGCACGCCCGCCGCAACGTCTCGGTGTTCTACGGCCGGCCGCCCGACAACTGGGAGCTGATCGTCAGCGACGTCGCCGACTCGGATTGGCCCGACGGCTCGTTCGACCGCGCCGTGCTCGACATGCTCGCGCCGTGGGAGGTGCTCGACGCAGTCGCCCGGCTGCTGATCCCCGGCGGCGTGCTGATGGTCTACGTCGCCACCGTGACCCAGCTGTCGCGGGTCGTCGAGGCCCTGCGTGCCCAGCAGTGCTGGACCGAACCCCGGTCGTGGGAGACGCTGCAACGCGGCTGGAACGTCGTCGGTCTGGCCGTTCGGCCGCAGCACTCCATGCGCGGGCATACCGCGTTCCTGGTCTTCACGCGACGGCTCGCGCCCGGCGTCGTCGCGCCGGCGCCGTTGGGGCGCAAACGCGAGGGCCGCGACGGCTGACCGGGGCCTCAATCGTCGCTGCGCTGCAGGCCCCGTCGCACCGACAGCAGCTCGAACTCGGGGTGCCCGGCCACCAGCCGTTCGGCCGCATCGAGGACGTCGACGGCATGGCTTCGGTCGCCGGACACCGTGGCCACGCCGATGCCGGCGCGCCGATACAGCTCGTGCGAACCCGTCTCGGCCGCCGACACGCTGAACTTGCGTTGCAGCTCGGCGACGACGGGGCGGATCACCGACCGCTTCTGTTTGAGCGACCGGACATCGCCGAGCAGCACGTCGAACTCGAGCCAGCCGATCCACATGCCGCGGGTCAACCGGGTGGGCTCGGCGTCGGGCCGGGCTCGGGCGGCGGCGCGGGAGCCGGGGCGGGTTGCGGCGCAGGTGCGGGCGCAGGGGCAGGCTCGGGAGGCGGTGCCGGGTTGGGCGGCGGTGTCGCGGGTGACTTGCCCAGTGCCAACAGCATTTCGGCGGTTCGCCGAGATAACTGCCAACCGCCTTGGAACGGCGTGAATTCCATCGGGAAGTGGAAGCTGGCGTTGGGCCGCTGTGCGGTGTTGACGTCGATGTTGGCCACCACGTTGCCGGGGGTCTTGTCGGACCAGGCGATGTCGTGCGCGACGAAGGTCATCGGCAGGTAGCCGTTGTCGCGCAACGCGTTGGTGAACTTGTCCAACGTGTCCGCGCTCTCGGGGGTGGCGCCTTCGACCAAAGTCACCTTGTTGATACCGGGTACGTTCGGGTCGGCGAGCCGGGTCAAGATGTCGGTAAGGGCTTCAGGCGTCGGCAGCGGGGTAGTCGGAGGTACGACAACCGTGCTCGACGTGGCGGGGGCCGCCGCGGGCATGGAGGAGGCGATGCGGGGTTGCTGATGCGACGAACATCCCGAAATCCCGACCGCCGCCAAGACGGTGACGGCGCTCACTGCTGCGGACAGGTGTCGGCGCATCCAGTCGATCAGGCCGGTCGGAGGGTCGGGGCGCTTCCCGAAGTGGGCGCCCGCCGCGCGGTCGGGCCAACGGGTGCAACTGAACTCACACTCGCGGTCGCCACGCCGACGTCGGCGGTGCCGGTAAAGCCTGTGGCGAGGCTTTTTGCGGTCACGGCGGCCCTTTCGATCAGCGAGATTAGTGGCCGAGATTACCAGCGAGACGAAAATCTTAACTTTTCGTGGGTATTTGACTCCGCACATCATTGGTCAATCGCCGGTAGCTTTGAAGTATCCACCGCGCCAATTCGGTGTGGGAAAGGAGCGCAACATGGGTGGCTCAGAGCGTTCTGAATCATTCGGTACCCCCCGCGAGTCAGGCATGTCCAGCGGCGATGCTGCCGAATTGGAAGAATTACGCCGCGAGGCAGCGTTGCTGCGCGAGCAACTCGAGCATGCAGCCGGGGCGCAAGGCGGCGCCCGCTCTGCGCGTGATGTGCATCAGCTCGAAGCCCGGATCGACTCGCTTGCGGCCCGCAACTCGAAGTTGATGGAGACGCTCAAAGAGGCGCGCCAGCAACTACTCGCGTTGCGTGAGGAAGTCGACCGGCTCGGGCAGCCGCCGAGTGGCTACGGCGTGTTGCTGGGCTCACACGAGGACGACACAGTCGACGTGTTCACCTCGGGCCGCAAGATGCGGCTGACGTGCTCGCCCAACATCGACGTCGGGTCGCTGCGGAAGGGTCAGACGGTCCGCCTCAACGAGGCGCTGACGGTCGTCGAGGCCGGCACCTACGAATCGGTCGGCGAGATCTCCACGTTGCGCGAACTGCTGGCCGACGGGCACCGGGCGTTGGTTGTCGGTCATGCCGACGAAGAACGCATCGTGTGGCTCGCCGAGCCGCTGGTGGCCGAGGACCTGCCGGAAGGGCATCCCGACGCCCTCAACGACGACACCAGGCCGCGCAAGTTGCGGCCCGGCGACTCGCTGCTGGTGGACACCAAGGCCGGCTACGCGTTCGAGCGCATTCCCAAGGCCGAGGTCGAAGACCTGGTGCTCGAAGAGGTGCCCGACGTCAGCTACTCCGACATCGGTGGTCTGACGCGCCAGATCGAGCAGATCCGCGACGCCGTGGAGCTGCCGTTCCTGCACAAGGAGCTGTACCGGGAGTACGCGTTGCGCCCGCCCAAGGGTGTGCTGCTGTACGGCCCGCCCGGTTGCGGTAAGACGCTGATCGCGAAGGCGGTGGCGAATTCGTTGGCCAAGAAGATGGCCGAGGTCCGTGGCGACGATGCGCGCGAGGCGAAGTCCTACTTCCTCAACATCAAGGGCCCCGAGCTGCTGAACAAGTTCGTCGGCGAGACCGAGCGCCACATCCGGCTGATCTTCCAGCGGGCCCGGGAGAAGGCGTCCGAGGGAACGCCCGTGATCGTGTTCTTCGACGAGATGGACTCGATCTTCCGCACCCGTGGTACCGGCGTCTCGTCGGACGTCGAGACCACCGTCGTCCCGCAGCTGCTGAGCGAGATCGACGGCGTCGAGGGTCTGGAGAACGTCATCGTGATCGGCGCCTCCAACCGCGAGGACATGATCGACCCCGCGATCCTGCGGCCCGGCCGTCTGGACGTGAAGATCAAGATCGAGCGTCCGGATGCCGAAGCGGCGCAAGACATCTTCTCGAAGTACCTGGTTGAGACCCTGCCGGTGCACGCCGACGACCTCGCCGAGTTCGGGGGCGACCGGTCGGCCTGCATCCACGCGATGATCGAAAAGGTCGTCGAGCGGATGTACGCCGAGATCGACGACAACCGGTTCCTGGAGGTCACCTACGCCAACGGTGACAAGGAAGTCATGTACTTCAAGGATTTCAACTCCGGGGCGATGATCCAGAACGTCGTCGACCGGGCGAAGAAGAACGCGATCAAGTCGGTGCTGGAGACCGGGCAACCGGGTCTGCGCATCCAGCACCTGCTCGACTCGATCGTCGACGAATTCGCCGAGAACGAGGACCTGCCCAACACCACCAACCCCGATGACTGGGCGCGGATTTCGGGCAAGAAGGGCGAGCGGATCGTCTACATCCGCACCCTGGTCACCGGCAAGAGCTCGAGCGCATCGCGGGCCATCGACACCGAATCCAACCTGGGCCAGTACCTGTAGGGCGCTAAGCCGCGCCGCGACTCAGACCACGCACACGCCGTGGTTTGAGTCGCGGCGCGCTTGCTCAGGGTTCGGGTCGCGGCGCCGCGACACTCAAAACCGCGCGCACGACACGCCGCGAGGGATGTGCGTGGCAGCCGTCAGTCGGTCACCAGCGAATAGCTGTTGGTCAGGTTGTCCTGCAGCACCTGGGCCGCCCGGGTCCGCGTGTCGACGCGCAGTTCGTCGGTGAGCACCCGCGGTTGGTAGCTCCACCCCGCCGGCAGGTCGAGCCGCTCGGCGAGCCCCGGCAGGTCCGCTTGCGACAGGTTGGGGTCGGCGACCTGGCTCAAGGTCTGCATCACCCAGTGCTGCCCTTGGGGGTCGATCAGCTCGTAGACCTGTTCACCGGCGTTGAAGACGAAGACCGTGTGCCGGTTGACCTTGTTCGGGATGTAAGGCGCCGGATTCATCGAAGAGAGCAGCACCGTGGCCTGCTGAATCATCTCGATACCGCCGAAAGTCTTCGTGATCTGAGGACCCTGGGCTTCCTTTTCGATGGCGTTCATCAGCCAGTACCGCGGACCGTTGAGCAGGGCTGCGGCCACGCCGTTTTCGGCGGCGATGGCGTGCGGGTCGAGCGCGGACCACAGCTCGGCGGGACAGTCGTTTAGCGGGAAGCTGTTGTAAACCGTTGCCTGCGGGCCGGCTTCGCCGGCGGTTACCAGGAGCACTTCGCCGTAGCGTTTTCCTGCCAGGTCGAGCGCGTGTTTGCCGACGGCACGGTCGGACTCGGGGGCGGACACACGGTGAAGTTAGTCACTACCGTCGGTGTCGTCAACAGCACCCGCGGTCGGCGCGACGGCGGCGCGGTAGCGGTTGCGGGCGATCAGCGTGGCATGCAGGTCACCGATCAGCGGGAACCGGCTCGGGCTGGCGATGGCGTTCCTGGTCTCCATCGCGGCGGCGTTCGTCATCTCGGCCACGGTGGAGCGGGTGCGACCGACGCTGAAGTCGGCGGCGGCCTTCTCCGGAGATGCCGAGCACCTCGCGGGCACGCCGTTCGCGACCATGCCGGACGCCCCGGACAGCACGCCGTTGAGGAAGAGCGAACGCCTCAACGTGGTGTTCGTTCTGGCCGCGTCCCAGCTGGCACAGATCCTGGTGGTGGCGGTGGTCACGGCCACCATCTATTTGATTCTCGGCCTGATCGTGCTGAGCCCGGAACTGCTCAACGAATGGACCCACACCTACAAGAGCACCGCGACGGTGTTGGGCTTCACGCTGCCGGTCCCGGACTCGCTGGTGCACATGAGCCTTTTCCTGGGCGCGCTGACCTTCATGTACATCAGCGCCCGCGCGGCCGGCGACACCGAGTATCGGTCCACCTTCCTGGACCCGCTGATCGGTGACCTGCATGCCACGCTGATCGCCCGCAACCGCTACCGCGCCGCCGTCGCGCCGACCATGGTTG
>NZ_LZIX01000002.1:0-1359 GCF_001666955.1 Mycobacterium sp. E735
CCCACGACACGACGCGCCGGAACAGGTATCGGGCGACCTCGTCCGGCGACAGCCGGCGATGGCCGTGGAACGTGCAGGTGACACCGAACTCGGTCTCGATGCCCATAATTCGTCGCTGCACGTAATCGAGCGTACTGGTTGTCTGACCGGGACGGTGCGGAAGCCGCGCCTACGGATCCGGACGAGTTTCGCGAAGCCCGCCAGGGCACCGCCTGGGGACCGCAACGGGACGTCGACAACTCGGACACCCGCGGGCGCGGTGTTCAGCCCGTAGCGAACAGCGCACGCGGCGGGCCCGAGTCAGCCGGCGGCGTCGCCGTTGGATTCCGGCGCTTCGCCGTTGGTTTCCGACTGCCTCGAATCGCCCTCTTGCAGCAGACCTTCCAACGTGGCCCGGTTGATGCGCCGGAACGCCCGGCGTGGCCGGTTGACGTCCAGGATGGCGACCTCCAGGCTGCCCACGTCCGGGGAGGGCTGGTCCCCGCCTGAACCGTCGGTGCTGCCGGCCCGCAGCGCCTTCACGGCGATTTTGGTCGCCTCGCGCAAGTCGGCGTTCTCCGCGTAGGACTCCTTGAGCGCGGTCGTGATCGGCTCGGTGGTGCCGCCCATCACCACGAAGTGCGGCTCGTCGGCGATCGACCCGTCGTAGGTGATGCGATACAGCTCAGGCGGTTTCGTCTCGCCGTAGTGCGCCACCTCGGCGACGCACAATTCCACCTCGTACGGCTTAGCCTGCTCGGTGAAAATGGTGCCCAGGGTCTGTGCGTAGACGTTGGCCAGCTGGCGTCCCGTGACGTCGCGGCGGTCGTAGGCGTAGCCCCGGGTGTCGGCGAACTGGATTCCGCCGCGGCGCAGGTTGTCGAATTCGTTGAACTTGCCGGCGGCCGCGAAGCCGACGCGATCGTAGAGCTCACTGATCTTCTGCAGGGACCGCGACGGGTTCTCCGCCACGAACAGCACACCACCGGCGTAGACCAGCGCCACCACGCTCTTGCCGCGCGCGATGCCTTTGCGCGCGAGCTCGCTGCGCTCGCGCATCGCCTGCTCGGGCGATATGAAATACGGGAAGCTCACTTCTCACCACCGTCGGGGCCGAAAGTGTCTGCGCGTGAGCGGCTTTCGATCACCTCGCGGGCGAGCTCGGCGATCCGGCTCTCGGGCACCTCGGCCGCCCCCTCGGCGCCGATGGTGACCGCCGTTGGGTAGATGCCCCGAACCAAGTCAGGCCCGCCGGTGGCGGAGTCGTCATCGGCGGCGTCGTAGAGCGCCTCGACGGCCACCCGCACCGCCGAATCGGCATCGACGACCCGCGAATACAACTTCTTTATGGAGGACTTGGCGAAGATCGAGCCCGACCCC
>NZ_LZIX01000003.1:0-83033 GCF_001666955.1 Mycobacterium sp. E735
TACCTGGTCGCCGCGGCCACGGCGCCGGTCCCGTCATCGCGCACCTGGGACATCGGCGGACCCGACGTGCTCGAGTACGGCGACATGATGCGCGTCTACGCCGACGTGGCGGGGCTGGGCAAGCGCTATCTGATCGTGCTGCCGTTCCTGACACCGACGATCGCCAGCCTCTGGGTGGGGACCGTGACACCGATCCCGCCGGGGCTGGCGCGGCCGCTGATCGAATCGCTGGAGTGCGACGCCGTCATGCGCAACCACGACGTCGACGGCATCATCGAAGCGCCGCCCGGCGGCCTGACCGGCTATCGCCGGTCCGTCGAACTGGCGCTCGAGCGGGCCGCGCGGGGCGTCCCGGAACCCTCGTGGTCGTCGCTGCGGTCCGAACCGGCCGAGGCACTGCCCAGCGACCCGGACTGGGCGGGCGAGATCGTCTACACCGATCTGCGCACCGCCGAAACCGCCACCGAACCCGCCGACGTCTGGCGGGCGGCGGAGGCCGCCGTGAATTCACGGGCGGGCGGTTGGCGGGTGGAGGAGCGCGCGGCGGGGGCCGTGCTGCGGCTGCGCTCCACCAAGCGGGCGCCGGGACGGGAGTGGCTCGAGATCGCGGTCACGCGGCGGGACGGCCGCGGCAGTCGCTACACCCAGCGATCCATCTTTTTGCCGCGGGGCATCCCTGGGCGGGTGTACTGGTTCTTCGCGCGGCCCGCGCACAACGCCGCGATGCGGGCGCTGGCCCGCGAGGTCGCCGGCTCGGCTGGCTCCTAGACGCCGAACATCGGGGGCAGCACAAGAACCATGATCAGGCCCCACACCAGGTGGGTGAGCACCGGCGCGAGGACCCCGCCGGTCGCCCTGCGTTCGAACGCGCACACCGTCCCCAGGATCACGGCGGCGAACCCGAGCATCGGGTTGCCACTGGCCAGCGTCGCGATCGTGTAGAGGATCGTCGAGATCAACACGGGGTGATACCGGCCCAGGGCCGTGTAGAGCGCGCCGCGAAAGAAGACTTCCTCCGCGACGCCGTTGACGAGCGTGATCGCCACGATCACCGGATACCACCCGTGATGGGCGTATTCCAGCACCCGGGTGATCAGCTCGGCCACGGGCGTGATCTCCCGGGCGATCAGCCCGCCGACCACGAAGATCGCGCCGAGCAGCAGGCCGATCCCCGTCCCGGTGATGACCGGCCGCTGGTTGCGGCCGCGCCAGCAGATGCCACCCAGGTGCAGCGGGCCGGAGGCGAACGCGCCGGCGACCCACACCCCCGCCAGCGCCAACGTCAGCCAGTAGAAGCTGGAGTCGCCCGGATGGCGCCGCAACGAAAACCCGAGCACCACGGCACCGAGGACCACGGTGATGGCCACGATGACCCGCCGACGCCGCACGACTACGGGCGACTCATGATGCGGCACGGCGACTTTGGTGAGAGCCCGGCGCAGCTCGGACAGCGTGCCGGTGGCGGGCGAGGCGGTTGACTGGCTCATGCGGGACGCACCTTCGGGGTCAAGGCGATCAGGAGGTCGAGTCCGGTTCGAAGCGCTCCGGCCAGCGGACCCGGGACCATGTTGACAAGCCCCAGAGCCGGCCGCGCGACCGGTGGGGTGAGCCGCCGCGCGACGTGGCGGATGCGCCGCGCGTCACCGCCGGCCCACACGGGGTCGGTGTTGGCCAGGTGATGGGGGTCGGCCAGGGCGTTGACCGGGGACGGGCGATGGGGCTGATCGGCCAAGGCTAGGGCAATGGCGTCCTCGACGCCGAGCAACCCACCGGGCGGGTCGGGCACTCGGTCGCGAAGGTCGGTCTCGGACGCCGTCATCGGGTGGTCCAGCGACTCGACCAGATCGCCGGCCAGCCCCGGTGGCACCGGCAGCGCGACGCCGGTGACCAGCGACGCCAGCCCGGTGTCGACCCTGCCAACCGACAATCCGGCATGCCATCTCCCCGAGATCCGCGCGTACGTTTTGAGCAGCTCACGGTAGGACGTGGTGTCCGGGCCGGCGATGTCGTACGCGCCCGCCGGCAACAGGCCGGGATCGGCCGCGGCGACCAGGTAGTAGAGCACGTCGCGCACCGCGATCGGCTGAATCTTGTTGTGCACCCATTTCGGGGTGGTCATCACCGGCAACCGGTCGGTGAGGTGCCGAATCATCTCGAACGAAGCCGATCCCGAGCCGACCACGACCCCCGCCTGCAGCACGACGGTTTCGATGCCCGAGGCGATCAGCGCCTCGCCCACCGCCGCCCGCGACTCGAGATGCGGCGAGAGCTTGCCGCCCTCGGGATGCAGCCCGCTCAGGTAGACGACGCGCCGCACCCCGGCGCGGCGCGCCGCCGTCACCACGTTGCCGACCGCACGGGCTTCCTCGTCGGCGAAATCCTTCGACGTGCCCATCGAGTGGACCAGGTAGTAGACGACGTCGATCCCGTCGAACGCCGCGATGAGGGAATCGACGTCACCCAGATCGCCGCGCGCGACCTCGGCCTGTTGCCGCCACGGCACGTCCTCCAACTTGGCCGGGTTGCGGGCCAAGGCGCGCACCTCGTGACCTTCGTCCAGCAGTCGCGGCGCCAGCCGGGCGCCGATGTAGCCGGTCGCCCCGGTCACGAGACAGCGCAGCTGTCCAGCCATGGGATCTCCGTTCGTCGTCTTCCAATTATTCGGACCCGACGCGGGGGAGGATTACCGGCTTGGGCCACCCGTAAGCGCGATGGCGTCAGCGATCGGTGAAGTCCGGCGTGCGGCGCTGCTGGAAAGCGGTTGCGCCCTCGACGAAGTCATGCGAGCGCAGCAGCACGGCCTGCCCCTCGTATTCGCGCTGCAGGGCCGGATCCAGCTGGGCGAGCGTGGCCGCGTTGATGGCGAGCTTCGTCTTGCCGAACGCCACCGCGGGGCCCGCCAACAGCCGCGCGATCACCTTGTCCACCTCCGCCTCGAACTCGTCGGCCGAATAGACCGCGCTGACCAGGCCCCAGGACAGCGCCTCGGCGGCCGGTAGGCGTTCGGGCAGCAACGCCATGTGCATCGCCCGGATGCGCCCTACGGCGGCGGCGATCAGCGCGGACGCGCCACCATCCGGCATCAGCCCGATCTTGGTGAAGGCGAGCATGAAAAACGCGCTCTCCGAAGCCAATACGACGTCACAGGCGAGCGCCAGGGAAACACCCACGCCGGCCGCCGGTCCCTGGACCGCGGCCACCACGGGGTGCGGCACGGCCGCGATCGCCCGGATCAGGCGGTTGATCTCCAGCACGATCTCGTCCGGCTGGACCCCGGTCTCGGACACGTCGTCGGCGCTGATGCCGGCCCCGGAACAAAACCCCCGGCCGGCACCGCCCAGGCGCACGACCCTGACTTCGGGGTCGGTCGCCGCGCGCTCCATCGCGTCGGCGATGCCGGTAATCACCGGCACGGTCAGGGAATTGAGGCTGTCCGGCCGGTCGATGGTCACCGACAGCACGCCGTCGGACAGCGTGACGGAAAGGCCTGCGACGGGCGCCAGTGTGTCGATCGCGGATTGGGGCATGGGCTCACCCTAAGTGACCGGGCTGCGTGCCCGTCGAACGCGGCTGCGAAGATGCCAACAACAACGGGCGTCAGAGCAGACGAAAGGTCGGTAGATCGTGGCTGGACCGCTGAAGGGGCTTCGGGTCGTCGAGTTGGCCGGGATCGGGCCGGGCCCGCACGCGGCGATGATCCTGGGGGATCTGGGCGCCGACGTGGTGCGCATCGATCGGCCGTCAACCGGTCCCGGTGGTGTGGCCAAGGACGCCATGCTGCGCAACCGGCGCGTGGTGGCCGTCGACCTGAAGTCCGACGAGGGACGCGCCGTCGTGCTGAAGCTCGTCGCCAAGGCCGACGTGTTGATCGAGGGCTTCCGGCCCGGCGTCACCGAGCGGTTGGGGCTCGGCCCCGAGCAGTGCGCCGAGGTCAACGAGCGGCTGATCTACGCCCGGATGACCGGCTGGGGACAATCCGGCCCGCGCAGCCAGCAGGCGGGCCACGACATCAACTACATCTCGCTCAACGGGATCCTGCATGCCATCGGCCGGGCGGACGAGCGGCCGGTGCCACCGCTGAACCTGGTCGGCGACTTCGGCGGCGGCTCGATGTTCCTGTTGGTCGGGATCTTGTCCGCGTTGTGGGAGCGGCAGAAGTCCGGCAAGGGTCAGGTCGTCGACGCCGCGATGGTCGACGGCTCGAGCATGCTGATCCAGATGATGTGGTCAATGCGCTCGCTGGGCATGTGGTCCGACGTGCGCGGCACCAACATGCTCGACGGCGGCGCGCCCTACTACGACACCTACGAGTGCGCCGACGGACGCTACGTCGCCGTCGGCGCCATCGAGCCGCAGTTCTACGCCGCCATGCTGGCGGGGCTGGGCCTGGACGCGGCGAACCTGCCGGCGCAGAACGACGTCAGCCGCTGGCCCGAGCTGCGCGCGGCGCTGACGGCGGCGTTCGCCGGCCACGACCGCGACCACTGGGCCAAGGTGTTCGCCGATTCCGACGCCTGCGTGACCCCGGTGCTGGCGTTCGGGGAGGTGCACACCGAGCCGCACATCACCGAGCGGAACACCTTCTACGAGGTGGACGGCAGCCCGCAGCCGTTGCCCGCACCGCGGTTTTCCCGCTCCACCCCGGACGTGCCCCGCCCGCCGGCGGCCCCGCTGCCCGACGTCCAAGCGGTGCTGGCCGACTGGGTATAGTCGCCAACCAACTGGTTGGCTGGACTCGTAGGGAAAGGACTCGCATGAAGATCAAGGACGCCGTCGCCGTCGTCACCGGAGGCGCCTCAGGACTGGGCCTGGCCACCACCAAGCGGCTGCTCGACGCCGGGGCGCAGGTCGTGGTGATCGACCTGCGCGGCGAAGAGGCGGTCCAGGAGCTCGGCGAACGCGCGCGTTTTGTGCAGGCCGACGTCACCGATGAGGCCGCCGTCGGCAACGCGCTGGACACCGCCGAGTCGATGGGTCCGCTGCGCATCAACGTCAACTGCGCGGGCATCGGCAACGCCATCAAGACGCTGTCCAAGGACGGCCCGTTCCCGCTGGACGCCTTCAAGAAGGTGGTCGGCGTCAACCTGATCGGCACGTTCAACGTGCTGCGGCTGGCCGCCGAGCGCATCGCCAAGACCGAGCCGATCGGTGAGGAGCGGGGCGTGATCATCAACACCGCCTCGGTGGCGGCGTTCGAGGGCCAGATCGGCCAGGCCGCCTACTCGGCGTCCAAGGGCGGCGTGGTCGGCATGACGCTGCCGATCGCCCGCGACCTGTCGCGCGAACTGATCCGCGTGGTGACCATCGCGCCCGGGCTGTTCAAGACGCCGCTGCTGGGCTCGCTGCCCGAGGAGGCGCAGGCCTCGCTCGGCAAGCAGGTGCCGCACCCGGCCCGGCTCGGCGACCCCGACGAGTACGGCGCGCTGGCCGTGCACATCGTCGAGAACCCGATGCTCAACGGCGAGGTCATCCGCTTGGACGGGGCCATCCGCATGGCGCCCCGCTGAGACCCCTGAACACGAAAGCCCCCCGCTCGTCGCGGGGGGCTTTCGTAAAGGAGAGAGAACTTATCGACGGAACCATCGACTGACTGCGGGTTCGGCCATCAACAGCCGTGCGAGCATGCTCATGGCGTTGCTCAGCTCGCCGCTTGCAGTTCGTCGAACTGCTCCGAGGTTTCGCCTTCCACCAGCACGTCGCCGTGGTAGAGGGCTTCGAAGTCAACCTTGATGACGTCGGCACTTGTGTCGTCGATCCACATGACACTGAGCGTATGGGCCACCATTAAGGAATCTTTGAGTCACGATTCGGAAAATGGTGGCAATTTACCGGCCGGTAGGTTGTCGGCGGTCTATCGCGGCATTCAGGCCCGTGACCTGCTTACTTGCCGGCCAATTTTCTGGCCGGACTCTTACCGTCGCCGCGGTTTAGACCGCCGCGTTGAACCGTCCTTCCGGTGCGCTCCGTGCTTAGTAGCGAATCTGTTTGACGCGTGAAAACTAGCGTTTGTTACGTTGACGCGGAAACGCCAGCGGCCAGCGCGATCAGCACCGGCGGCGGAAGGGCTCGAAATGCTGCAGGGGATCGCCCGGGTGGCCATCGCGGCGCCGCGCCGCATCATCGCAATCGGTGTCCTGGTCTTCATCGCCGCCGCGGTCTTCGGCATCCCCGTCGCCAAGAGCCTGTCGCCCGGAGGTTTTCAGGACCCGGACTCGGAGTCCGCCCGCGCGATCCAGGTGCTGACCGACAAGTTCGGGCAGAGCGGTCAGCAGATGCTGATCCTGGTCACCGCGCCCGGCGGCACCGGCAGCGAGCAGGCCCGCAACGTGGGCAGCGACCTCGTCAACCAGCTACAGAAGTCCCCGCTCGTCTATAACGTCTCGTCACCGTGGACCGTCCCGCCGCAGGCGGCCGCCGACCTGGTCAGCCGCGACGGCAAGACCGGCCTGCTCGTGGTCAACCTCAAGGGCGGCGAGAACTACGCGCAGAGCAACGCCCAAACCGTCGCGGACCAATTCATCCATGACCGGGACGGCGTCACCGTCCGCGCCGGCGGCGCCGCGATGCAGTACGCCCAGATCAACACACAGAACCAGGCCGACCTGCTGGTGATGGAGATGATCGCGCTGCCGCTGAGCTTCCTGATCCTGATCTGGGTGTTCGGCGGACTGCTGGCGGCGGCGTTGCCGATGGCGCTGGGCGCGCTGGCCGTCGTCGGGTCGATGACGGTGCTGCGGCTGATCACCTTCACCACCGAGGTGTCGATCTTCGCGCTGAACCTGAGCACGGCGTTGGGCCTGGCGCTGGCGATCGACTACACCCTGCTGATCGTCAGCCGCTACCGCGACGAGTTGGCAGAGGGCAGCGACAGGGAGCAAGCGCTGATCCGCACGATGGCCACCTCCGGGCGCACCGTCTTGTTCTCAGCCGTCACCGTGGCGTTGTCGATGTCGGCGACCGTGGCGTTCCCGATGTACTTCCTCAAGTCGTTCGCCTACGCCGGCGTGGCGACCGTGGCCTTCGTCGCGACCGCCTCGATCGTCATCACCCCGGCCGCGATCGTGCTGCTGGGCCCTCGGCTGGACGCGTTCGACGTGCGCCGGCTGATGCGCCGGGCATTTCGGCGGCCCGAGCCGGTGCACAAGCCCGTCGAGCAGCTGTTCTGGTACCGGTCGACCAAGCTGGTGATGCGCCGCTGGGCGCCGATCGGGCTGACCGTCGTCGCGCTGCTGCTCCTGCTCGGGTCTCCGTTCATGGGCGTGAAATGGGGCTTCCCGGACGACCGGGTGCTGCCCCGTTCGGCGTCGTCCCATCAGGTCGGTGACCAACTGCGCAACGACTTCGCGCACGACTCCGCCACGTCCGTGCCCGTCGTCGTCCCCGACGCGCGCTGGCTGAACCCGGCGGACCTCGACCGCTACGCCGCCGACTTGTCGCGGGTGCCCGACGTGTCGGCGGTGTCGGCCCCCGGCGGGACGTTCGTCGGCGGGAACCGGACCGGACCCCCGGCGGGGGCCACCGGGCTGGCCGACGGCAGCGCATTTTTGACCGTCAGCAGCACGGCCCCACTGTTCTCCCCGGCGAACGACGCGCAACTCAAGCGGCTGCACGAGGTGCCCGGGCCGGCGGGCCGGTCCGTCGTGATGGGCGGCGTCGCGCAGGTCAACCGCGACAGCGTGGACGCGGTCACGGACCTCCTCCCGCTGGTCCTCGGGCTGATGGCGGCGGTCACCTTCGTGCTGCTGTTCCTGCTCACCGGCAGCGTGCTGTTGCCGGCCAAGGCGCTGGCCTGCAACTTCCTGTCGCTGACCGCGGCGTTCGGCGCGCTGGTCTGGATCTTCCAGGACGGGCACCTGGGCGCGCTCGGGACGACCCCGAGCGGGACGCTGGTGGCCAACATGCCGGTGCTGCTGTTCTGCATCGCCTTCGGGCTGTCGATGGACTACGAGGTGTTCCTGCTCTCGCGCATCCGCGAGTACTGGCTCGCGTCCGGCGCGGCCCGGCCGGCGCGGCCGACCGCGAAGGAGGCGCACGCCGCCAACGACGAGAGCGTCGCGCTCGGCGTCGCCCGCACCGGCCGGGTCATCACGGCGGCCGCGCTGGTGATGTCGATGTCGTTCGCCGCGCTGATCGCCGCCCACGTGTCGTTCATGCGGATGTTCGGCCTCGGCCTGGTGCTCGCCGTCTTCGCCGACGCCACACTGGTGCGGATGGTTGTCGTGCCGGCCTTCATGCATGTGATGGGCCGGTGGAATTGGTGGGCGCCCAGGCCCCTGGCGTGGCTGCACGACCGGTTCGGCATCGACGAGGGCGGCGCGGTCGAGACCGCATACCCCGAGCCGGTCCAGGTCGACGGCAAACCGCTGGGGGAGCCGGTGCCGAATATCGGCTGACGCGCCGGCCGGCCCGTCGGCAAGTCCCTATTCTTTGGCCCAGAGTCGGAAGGTTGACGTGTATGACAACGGCGGTGGACAACCCGTTCTTCGCACGCATCTGGCCCGTCGTCGCCAGCCACGAAACCGAGGCGATACGCGCCATGCGCCGCGAGAATCTGGCCGGGTTGTCGGGGCGGGTGCTGGAAGTCGGTGCGGGCATCGGGACGAACTTTCCGCACTACCCGGAGTCGGTCCACGAGGTGGTCGCGGTGGAGCCCGAGCCGCGGCTGGCGGCCCAGGCCCGCGCGGCGGCGGACGTGGTGCCGGCCCGCGTCGTGGTGCTGGGCGAGACGGCCGAGGGCTTCAGCGGCGAGGAGCCGTTCGACGCGGTGGTGTGCTCGCTGGTGTTGTGCTCGGTGCGCGACCCCGGCGGTGTGCTGCGGCGGCTGTACTCGGTGCTGCGTCCGGGCGGGGAACTGCGGTACCTCGAGCACGTGGCGAGCGCCGGCGCGCGTGGCCGCCTGCAACGGTTCGCCGACGCGACGCTGTGGCCCCGGCTCTTCGGTAACTGCCACACCCACCGCGACACCGAGCGCGAGATCATCGACGCCGGGTTCGAGGTCGACGTTTCCCGGCGCGAGTTCACGTTGCCGGCGTGGGCGCCGATGCCGGTCTCGGAGCTCCTGCTGGGCCGCGCCCGCCGGCCGTAATCGCGGCGGGGCTATTTCAGCAGGGCGGGCAGCCGCTGCAGCAACCCGGGCAAGGCCTGGCTGGCGGTCTCGCGGATGCTTATCGTCGCGTGCCGCGACAGCGGGGTCACCTCGGGGTTGACCTCGATGACGGCCGTGCCGCGGGACAGCGCCAGCTCGGCGAGCCCGGCGGCCGGGTAGACGATCGCCGACGTTCCGACCACCACCATCACGTCTGCGGCCTCGGTCGCCTCGACGGCCGATTGCCACGGCCCGTCGGGCAACGGCTCACCGAACCACACGATGTCCGGGCGGATCAGGCCTCCGCAATGACAGACCGGGGGCTCCACCTCGAGCGTCGGTTCGGCCATCTTGGGCAGCGCGCCGGTGTACGGCATACCGCAACGGTCGCAACGGAATTCGAACAGGCTGCCGTGCAGGTGGTGAACCGGTGTGCTGCCGGCGCGCTCGTGTAGGTCATCGACATTCTGGGTGATGACGCTGACCTCGGCGCCGTCCTGCCAGGCGGCGATGGCGCGGTGTCCGGTGTTGGGCGCGACGTCGGCGACCAGATAGTGACGCCACAGGTACCAGCCCCACACCCGTTCGGGATTGTCACGCCACCCTTGAGTGCTGGACAGCTCGTACGGGTCGAAGCGCGCCCACAACCCGTTCTTGTCGTCGCGGAAGGTCGGCACCCCGCTCTCCGCGGAGATTCCCGCGCCGCTCAGCACCGTTACTCGCATCCCACAAAGATAGCCGTGCGTGGGACATACTGAAGACGTGGAGCTGCGGGATTTGCTGAAGGTCGACGTGAAGGCGGGCAAGCCGCTGTTCGACCAGCTCAGAACGCAAGTCATCGACGGCGTCCGCGCCGGCGCGCTACCGCCCGGGACCCGGCTTCCGACCGTGCGCGACCTGGCCGGGCAGCTGGGGGTCGCGGCGAACACCGTGGCCCGCGCCTATCGGGAACTCGAGTCCGCCGCGATCGTCGAAACGCGCGGGCGCTTCGGGACTTTCATTTCCCGTTTCGACCCGACCGACGCGGCGATGGCGGCCGCCGCCAAGGAGTACGTCGAGGTTGCCCGCGCGCTGGGGCTGACCAAGTCCGACGCGATGCGCTACCTGACCAACGTGCCGGACGACTGAGCCCAATCAGCTTGGCGCGAAGCGCTTTAGCGCAAGACCTTGGCCAGCGTGCGCAGGTTGCGCGTCGTCGTCGACGACTTGTAGCGGGGCTTGCCCATCGTCTTGCCGATCGCGCTGTCCAGGGTGGCGCCCTTGGGCACCTGCCAATAGATCACGCCGGCGCCGGGGCTGATCTTCTCGTCGGCGCCGGCTTTGTCGCCCAGGGCGGCGAGTTCGTCGAGCACCGCGTCGTCCGCCACGAACGTGACGTAGGACTGGTAGCCGTCGACCTCGGGCTCGAAGGGATAGGCGTCCACGACGGCGCGCACCGTTTCGAGGTCATAGACCAGCACCCACGCGTCGTAGCCGAAACCGTCGCGCAGCGCGGCTTCGGCCTTCTTCCGCACCCCCGCGGCGCGGGCGGACGACTCCAGCACGATGTTGCCGCTGGCCAGGATGGTGCGCACGTTCTTGCAACCCGCATCGGTCAGCGCGCGTGCCACCTCGGCCATCTTGAGGTTGACGCCGCCGACGTTGACTCCGCGCAGGAAGGCCGCGTACTTGGTCATGGTCCGATTTCACCAGGTCGGTGCGGGCCGGCGCGATCCGGGACCGGTCGCTGGACGCGCGACGTAGGCTGCTGGGATGGGACGCCAAGTCTTCGACGACAAGCTGCTGGCCGTGATCAGTGGGAACTCTCTCGGGGTGCTGGCGACCATCAAGCGCGACGGGCGGCCCCAGCTGTCGAACGTCAGTTACCACTTCGACCCGCGTGACTTGGCCGTGCGGGTGTCGATCACCGAGCCCCGGGCCAAGACCCGCAACCTTCGCCGCGACCCCCGGGCGTCGATCCTGGTCGACGCCGACGACGGGTGGTCGTATGCGGTGGCCGAGGGCACGGCCACGCTGACGCCGCCGGCGTCCGACCCCGGCGACGACACCGTCGAGGCGCTGATTGCCTTGTACCGCAACATCGCCGGCGAACACCCGGATTGGGACGAGTACCGCCGCGCGATGGTCACCGATCGGCGGGTGCTGCTGACCCTGCCGATCTCGCACGTCTACGGCATGCCGCCGGGGGTGCGGTAGCCGCCCGATTCCGGCCGCGCGGCGCTAGGCTGCCGGTATGGCTGAATCGAAGTCCTCCGAGGCGCCGGAATCGGACGACGACACCAAGCGCAAGTTCCGCGAGGCCCTGGACCGCAAGCTGGCCAAGTCGTCGGGTGGGTCCGACCACAAGGACAGCGGGGGCAAGCAGTCGCGGGCGCACGGGCCGGTTGAGAACCGCCGCGAGTTCCGCCGTAAGAGCGGGTGAGGATCGGCGGTTAGCCGTTGCCTCCCAACGGTTTTCAGCCCGCGGGCGGCGTGAACAGGCCGATCGAGGGGTCGTCACGGCCCGGCTTGCCGCGCAGGCTGCCGCGGGTGCTGGGGTGGGAGAAGTCCACCCGGGACGGGTCGTTCTGGTACGACCAATCCGCCACGATGGTGCGTTGGCCGAACTTCCAGCGGCCCTCGTGTCGCGTGTAGGCGTCCAGGTACCTACCGCCGATGACGACGTCGACGTCGCGTTCGGGGCCGGCGAAGGTGTGGAAAACGAGGCAGTAGACCTCGCCGCGGGCGGTGTCGCCCTCGACGACGAAGTTGGTTGTGGTGACGTTGTGTTGGGACACCCGCACATACGGTTCGGACGCCTGCAGCTGCGCGATGAACTGTTCGACGCCGCCCGCCGAGAACGAGCCGTGCGAGTCGGTCGCGTCGGGGTGGTAGAGGTCGCGCAGCGCTTCGTAGTCGGCGCGGTCGACGGCCCGGCAATAGGCGGTGACGAGGGCGTGCAGTTCGTCGCGGGCCAGCATCAGCGCCAGTCGGGCCTCATCCACCACCACGCCACGATAACGCGGTGGTTGGGTGAGTAGTCTGCCAACTACGGCTCATCGGTCTTAGGGTGTTCAGCGGAAAGGTTGGTCGTTGACGGTGAAACTTTGGCTCGCTCAGGATCCCGAGGCCGACGCGCTGCTGGACGAGGATCCGCTGGCGCTGCTCATCGGGATGGTCCTTGACCAGCAGGTGCCCTTCGAGACCGCCTTCTCCGGGCCGAAGAAGATCGCGGACCGGATGGGCGGCTTCAGCGCCGCCGAGATCGCCGACTACGACCCCGACAAGTTCGCCGCGCTGTGCTCGGAAAGGCCTGCGATACACCGCTTTCCGGGATCGATGGCCAAACGTATCCAGACCCTGGCCCAGATCATCGTGGACCGTTACGACGGTGACGCGGCGGGTTTGTGGACCGCCGGGGACCCCGACGGCGCGGAGCTGCTGCGGCGGATCAAGGGGCTGCCCGGTTTCGGCGATGTCAAGGCGCAGATCTTTGTGGCGCTGCTGGGCAAGCAGTACGGCGTCACCCCGAAAGGCTGGCGCGAGGCGGCCGGGCAGTTCGGCAAGGCCGGCACCCACATCTCCGTCGCCGACATCGTCGACGCCAAGTCGATGGGCAAGGTCCGTTCGTACAAGAAGCAGATGAAGGCAGCTGCCAAGGCGGCGAAGTAGTTGGTGACCAGAAGGGAAGGGCGGCAACGTGAAGACTCACCTGACGTGTCCGTGCGGGGAAGCCATCGTCGGCAAGGATGAGGACGAGTTGGTCGAGCTGACCCAGGCTCATCTCGCCAGCGATCATCCGGGTCTCGAGTACGACCGCGACGCGATCCTGTTCATGGCGTACTAGCCGCCCGCCAGACCGGAGCGCGCGTGTCCCCGAGGGGAGCACGCGCGCCATGGCGGGGGACAGTGCCGGCCTACGGCACCACCGTGGAGCCGATGGTGGGCATGAACTGGCACTGCTTTTCCTTCGTGGTGACCTGCCCGAAAATGGTCGACATGATGCTGCCGGACCCGGTGTCGGCGATCGCGGTCAGCGTCGTCGGCCCGTCGGCGTTGATGTCGGTGCGCGGCTTGAGCGCAACCGTCCCCGACTTACCCGTGGTCAGGTTCACCCAGGTGACGTTCAACGGCAGCTTCTGCACCTCGGCGGGCCCGGGCGTGCCGACCGCGGTGAACACGTAGGCGGTCTGCCCGGGGCCCGGGCCCGGCGTCGGGATCTTCGCCGGACCCGCCACCGACAGCGCCGTGGCGATCGCGCTGGTGCCGTCCGCCAGGCAGTTGGTGCCGATCGAGGGGTACATGAAGTCCTGCGTGGGCGGGGCGTCGGGGCCGAACCCGGGAGCCGCCGCGGGTGCGGCGGCCGGCGCGGGAGCCGCGTCCGGCGCCGGAGCGGCCGGTGCGGGAGGCGCCGGTACGGGCGCCGCGACGGGTGCCACGGTGCCGGGAGCCGGTGCGGAAGCCGGCGGGGCCGCGATCGACGGGGCGGCGGCCGGTGGTGCGGCCACCGGGCCGGGGCCGGCCGCGTGGGCCGGGTCGATCCCGGCCGGCAGGTGCGCCTGGGGACCGGCCTCCACGCCCGCCGGTGGGGCCGCGGCCGGCCCGGGACCCGCCGCGTGCGCGGGATCGATGCCGGTCGGCAGGTGCGACTGCGCGCCCGGTTCGACGCCCGCGGCGGGCACGTGTGGCACCGGTGCGCCGTCGGGCAGCGCCGCGCCGGGCTCGGCCGGCGCGCCCGGCATCGCCAGGAACTGGTTCACCGACTGGGCCACGTTGCGGGACTCGCCGGGCGCGCTTTGGTTGTGGCTGAAGGCCTGCGCCGCGGCCATGAGCAGCTGGGTGGCCTGCCCGGGGTTGGTGGCGGCTTGCTGAATGATCGGGCTCAGCTGCGACAGCGCGGGCAGGCCCGGGAGTTCTTGAGTCGAATTCGGTTGCGGTGTCGCCGGGTCGGCTGCCGCGCTCGGGCAGAACCCGAACGCGGCAGCCGATGCCGTCACGACAGCGGCCAATCCTTTGGACAGATTCCAAGTGGTCGCCACGGTGTGTCCTCCGGTCAGTAGGGGGTTGGCGTTGCTGTCTGGCTAATTACTCAGGGCAGCCCTGCGAGCAGCGGGGCAACCGGGTTGGCCCCGGTGGCCGGCGCGGCCGGCGCCGCCGGAGCGGCGGCCGGCGCCGCGGGAGCGCCGGCGAGCGCCGGCAGGTCCTGCGGCAGGGTCATCTGCGCGGGCAGGTTGACCGGCATGTTGGGCAGGAACGCCGGCATGTCGACCTTCGCCTGCGGAATCTGCGGGGTCGGCGGGGTGGCGGGGGCGGCGGGCGTCGACAGCCCCGGGATGGCCGGCAGTCCGGGAATGGACGACGTGGCCGGGGCGGCGGGCGCCGCGGGTGCCGGCTGCGTCAGGCCGGGGATCAGCCCCTGCAGGCCCTGCGCCGTCGACGGGGCGGAAGGCGTCGGTGCCTGCGCCAGTCCGGGGATCGACGGGATCGCCGCGTTGGTCGCCGGTGACGGCGCGGCGGCCGACGGCACACCCGGGAAGGTGATGCCCGGGGCGGCCGGCGCGGCCGGCGGGGTCGCGCCGAGCGCGGTGGCGAGGTTCTGCAGGATTTGGGGCGCGTTGGCCGCCGAACTGATCAGCTGCTGCGGAATGTTCGGGATCGGCGGAGCCGGCACGGGGTCGGCGTGGGCGATACCGCCCGTGAGTAGGGCTGCGGACGAACCGACTACGACGGCGGCTGCACGCAAGTAAGTCCAGATGGTTGGCATGACTCTCCCTGGTTGTGGATTACGGGGTCCAGCGCCGAAGTTACGTTGATACTGGTGGGACTCAAGTGACACGTGTGGCATTTATTTGATCGTTATTGATACGAGTGACGGCGGTGACCGAACGCCCGCCGACCAGGTCGTTGGGCGCGACGGCGTCCGCTCGGGCCGCCGCGATCGCTAAAGTCGGCTCATCGACACCACCTCGGCCGCCCCGGCGGCATCGGATCGCCGGCGGTTCGCGAGTCTGCTGCGGGCGGCCGCACCGGCCCTGCTGCTCGCCAGCGTCACCGCGCGGCTCGCCTGGACCTACCTGGCGCCGCACGGCGCCAACTTCGTCGACCTGCACGTCTACCTCGGCGGGGCCGCGGCCATCGACCACCCCGGCACGCTGTACAGCTACGTCTACGCCGACCAGACGCCGGACTTCCCGCTGCCGTTCACCTATCCGCCCTTCGCCGCGGTCGTGTTCTACCCGCTGAGCCTGTTGCCGTTCGGCCTGGTCGCCCTCGCGTGGCAGATCGCGACCATGGCCGCGTTGTACGGCGCGATCCGGATCAGCCAGCGCCTGATCGGCGTGGCGCCCGGCGCCGACGGTCGCCGCCTGGCCATGGCGTGGACGGCGATCACCATCTGGATCGAGCCGCTGCGCAGCACATTCGACTACGGGCAGGTCAACGTGTTGCTGATGCTCTTGGTGCTGTGGGCGGTGTTGACGACGCGGTGGTGGCTGTCGGGGCTGCTGGTCGGCGTGGCGGCCGGCATCAAGCTGACGCCCGCGATCTCGGGCGTCTACCTGGTCGGGGTGCGGCGGTGGGCCGCGGCGGCCTTCTCCGCCGTGGTCTTCCTCGCCACCGTCGGCGTGTCGGCGATTGTGGTCGGCGATCAGACCGCCTACTACTTCACGAAGCTGCTGGGCGATGCGCACCGAGTGGGGCCCGTCGCCACCTCCTTCAACCAGTCCTGGCGCGGCGGCATCTCCCGGATCCTGGGTCACGACGCCGGCTTCGGCCCGCCGGTGTTGATCGCCATCGGCGCGACCGCGGTGGCGGCCGTGCTGGCCTGGCGGGCGCTGGACCCGGCCGACCGGCTGGGCAAGTTACTGGTGGTCGAGCTGTTCGGGCTGCTGCTGTCGCCGATCTCCTGGACCCACCACTGGGTGTGGCTGGTGCCGCTGATGATCTGGGCGATTCACGGGCCACCCCGCGAGCGCCCCGGCGCGCGGATCGTGGGCTGGGGCTGGCTGGCGCTCACCATCGTCGGCGTGCCGTGGCTGCTGAGCTTCGCGCAGCCGACCATCTGGCAGATCAGCCGGCCCTGGTACCTGGCCTGGGCCGGCCTGGTCTACATCGTGGCGGCCGTGGCGACCTTGGTCTGGATCGCCGCCACCGGCGCGCGCCGTACCGGCGAGATGGCCGGCGCCGAGTCCAAGGACTAGCCGCCGACGATCCCGTCGATGTCGTGCGCCATGGCGACGTCCTTCTCGGTGATGCCGCCCTCGGAATGCGTCACCAGGGCGAAAGTCACCGTCCGCCAACGAATATCGATATCCGGGTGATGATCCTTGCTCTCCGCGTGCTCGCCCACCCGGCGCACCGCGTCGATGCCGGCGAGAAAGCTCGGAAACTTGATCGACCGGCGCAGCGCACCGTCGGCGCGCTCCCATCCCTTGAGATCGGGCAGTGCGGCGTCCACCTGCTCATCCGTTAACACAGCCATATTGTCAGTGTCCTTTCCCGGAACAATCGCCGCAGTCAGATACACGGATTCAGTGGGCAGACGATGGGAATTGGGCACCGCAGGCGCGGTCACCCGTCTAAAGCTCAGCACCGCCGCTCCGAGCGCATCGCGAAGGGCGGTCACCAATTTCAGCCCGAAGTCGATGGCATCGATGTCACGTAGCGCGAAGCATATGCCCGGAAGATCACCGCCCGCACTTCACCTATGTGGTGTACCCATCGACGGGTTAACACATCGACAGAAGGCAGGCCTTCCATCCTTCGACGGCGGGGTAACGTCACTCACGCAGGGTTTGGTTCTCGTCGATCCGAGACTTGTACGGCGTCGTAGACAAGCGTGGCGGAAAAGGCGACGTGGATCCCGTAAAGGAAGATTATTGATGCGTGAAAATTGCGCACGAGACAGACCCGGCTAACGGCGAAGAGTGGATCGATCGACTGAAGCGCGCGGCGAAGGCCGGACGGCCTCTAGACCTGGCGCTCGGCGACCAGGTTGATCGCGCATCATGTGCGAAGTGGCCGGTGGAGCGAACGATGCCCGCAGCCGCGTTGCGGGCGGTGCTCACCGATCCACAAATTCAGATCGACCCGGGCGGTATTCAGATCCGGGGCGCCAGATTTGCTGACCATGTGGACTTAGAGTATCTAGTGTTCGCTTATCCCCTGCGCTTGTACGAGTGCGTCCTCGAGCAAGGGCTAAACGCTAATTACGCCCAGATCCGCGGGCTAACACTGGCTGAAGTCACCGTCAACCATGGGGTGCTCGCGAAGGGTGCGACCATTGGCGGCGAACTCGACCTCACCGGCACGACCCTCATCAACCCCGACTCGAACGCTCTAGACCTCGAGGGTGCGTGCGTCACAGGAAACGTGGTCGCTGCGGGCGATTTCCATGCCACCGGCATGATCTGGGCCACCGGCGCGACCGTCGGCGGCGACCTTATCCTCACCGGTGCGACCCTCGTCAACCCCGCCACCAAGGAGAACCCCGAGCGGTACGCTCTCGTCCTCGACGGTGCGAGGATTACTGGCAGCATGTTCGGCAGAAATCCGTTCTGCGTTACCGGCGCGGTCAGTGCTATCGGCGTGACCATCGGCTCCACTCTTGAGCTCGATGGCGCCACCTTCAACAATCCCGACGGAGACGCCCTTGGGCTCAGCCGCGCACACATCACGACCGACGTGTTCGCCCAGAACGGATTTCGCGCTATTGGCACTGTACGCGCGATCGGTGCGATCATCGGCGGGCATATTCATCTCGATGGCGCCAGCCTCTACAACCCCGCCACCGAGAAGAACCCCGACCGATACGCTCTCGTCCTCGACGCTGCGCAGATCACTGGCAACGTATTCGCGGGCGAGTACGCCGAAGCCAACAGCGAGACCCGCAAGTTCCACGCCACGGGCATGGTCCGCGCCCGAGGTGTGACCATCGGCGGAGAACTCGACGTTACTGGCGCGACCTTCGAATGTCCGGGCACCGCCGGAAAGCTCGGCAAGGCAGCCCTAGACCTCGGCGGTGCCCGCATCACCGGCAGCGTGTTGGCCGGCGAGGGTGCGGATAAAGAAAAACGCCCCTGCCACGTCGAGGGGACGGTCCGCGCCATCGGCGCGACCATTGGCGCCCAACTCGATCTGAGTGGTGCAACCGTCAACAATCCCGATGGGGTTGCGCTGAATTTGGAGGCTGCGACGGTCTCGCGCTTAATCCTCACGCCGAAGGAGTGGTGTGGATCAGTGAACCTGGTCAGGGCTCAAGTCAGCGACCTTGAGGTTGGTCGGGTCGTCGACGGCGCTTACCAAATTCCTCCGAACCCGCTCTCTGCGACCGGCTGGCAAGTCGATGATCTACGTGGCCCTCTGCGTGAGCGGTGGCGACTTGCACACCAATGGCTCAATACGGCGTCGGCTCATAGTGAGCCCAAGACATCGGGTTCTCGGGCATGGCGGCGTCGACTCGTGGAATGGTTGCGTCCCAAGAAACCTGTCCCGGTACAACCTTGGTATGCGTTGGCCGAAGTCTACGATCGCAATGGCGACCCCACCGGCGCCAAGAGATTGCGGTTCGCGGCCGCGAATAAGGTTTCCCGGCAGTCACCCTTGCCGACACGGGTCCTCCGATCCCTTTACCGGGTGCTGGTCGGGCACGGCTACTACCCGCTGCGTGCCGGTCTCTGGCTGGCCGGGGTGTTACTCGTCGCCACATTCATTGTCGCCACTAACCGCGCTGACTTCGTCCCCACGAAGAGTGACGCCGCCGCGAAAGCCGCCGACGCCTACACTGCGCAGACCCACAAGCCGGCTCCATCGCGAATTACTGCCCTAGAATCGTGTGATCTGCGACTCGCTTACCCGTGCTTGAATCCCTTCACCTACACGATGTCGGCAGTAGTTCCCAACTTTGGCAACATGACCTCTGACTGGACTATCCCTTCGGACGCAACTAATTGGCTCACCATCGCACTCCCCATGCTCAAATTGACCGCCTGGGCACTGACCGCGCTGCTCGGGGCCGGGGTCACCGGAATCCTGCGGAAAACGTAACGAGTTGAATGTTGAGGAGCGGCGGCAGTCGTTCGTCAAACGACTCTTTGGCGTGTCGCAGGCCGATGCCGTTTAGACGCTATAGGGCCGAAAACTTGTGCGATTTAGATGCAGGTCTTGTCCGCATGAACGCTCGTCGACCGGTCCGGGCTAACGGCTCGCCGCCGTGCCCGCTGATTGAGTGACGGAGGGAGCGCCGGCAAGCTTGGGAATCGCTGTCCACCGCGGCGGCGGGGCGGGGAGAATGGCGGAATGAAACCTGACCGCGCGGACAAGCAAGAGTTGTTACAAAAGTTTGGCGCAACAGTGGCTAATTGGTTAAACACTCGCGAGCAAGTAGAAAAGACCGGTGGCGCCTCAGGTGACTTTGAAACGCAACAACACGACTTCTGGTTGACCGTGGACAGGTACAACACCGATAGCCTGAAGCGCCTGTTCGATTACGCCAGCGAGTGGGGCGTCGATGAGACTGAGCTTTCACGAGCTGCTGGGGTATCGCCCGAGAAGCTTCGCGATATAAGGGAAAGTCTCAACTGACACATCCGTCAACGAGGCAAAAGAGTTTGGCTGCGGGGTGCGGTTCCGGCGATGGACTCGACGACCGCTGCCAGCGCGCGTAGCTCGTCGAGCATGTAATCATCTAAGATCACTTGCTTCGCCGATCTCGCCCTCGATGTAGCGTCACGAATGTGTCTACCGCACCAGTTGCCACCTCAGTGCGCTTGGTGGTCCCCTGGCGTTTGGTCTTAGCTAGTGGATATGGCAAAGCCGAACAATGCCTCTGCTCATGCGGTTACTTACGGATAACGGACGCTACAGCGTCAGACGGGCAGCAGTGTTCAGCACTCAAGTACAGCGCGCGGCGTCCACCTGCTCATCCTTAACACAGCCATATTTCGACCGTATACCGTCTGGCCATGCCGACCCAGATCGTCGTCGCGGGCGCGGTCATCCGCCGCGCCACGGTGCTGGTGGCGCAACGCCTCCGGCCGCCCGAGCTGGCCGGCCGCTGGGAACTGCCCGGCGGTAAGGTCGCACCGGGTGAAACGGAGCGGGATGCGCTGGCCCGCGAGCTCGCCGAGGAGCTGGGCCTCGAGGTCGGCGACGTCGAGGTGGGGGGCCGGCTGGGCGACGACATCGCGCTCGAGGGCATGACCCTGCGCGCGTACCGCGTGGGATTGCTCAGCGGAGAGCCGCATGCGCGTGACCATGGGGCGGTGCGCTGGGTGACCGCGGACGAACTGCCCGATGTCGACTGGGTGCCCGCCGACCGCGGCTGGGTCGCTGACCTGGTGCGGGCGCTGTCCGCAGCGGCCTCATAACACGTCCACAGCTTTTCCGCAGCCGACGCCCAGCCGCGCAGAAGGTCGCGAGGGTGAACTTGAGATATAAACCCAACGTGTACTTGTAAAAACTACTTGACCTGGAAGCGTGTACCGGGACCGAGCCTGCGGCTGTACCTCGTGGTGACAGCGTCCCGGCCGGATGTCTCTAAGTCGCTAAAACCCATGTTGACCAAACGATTTCGATATCGGGCCGCCCGTCGCGGAGGTGTTAGGCGCGTCCTACGCGCCCCGCGCCGGTGCGCGATCGTTCCCCAGGCCAAAGGCCGTCGGCCATGGTTCGTGCCGGCCGATGAATCGATGGGCCGATGCCCGGTACGACGCACCCGGGCCGAAACGCCGGCCCGGCACGCGCGGCGCTACGGAGTGGAAGGGATACCTGTTGACTGTCACACCACACGTCGGTGGAGCGCTCGAGGAGTTGCTGGAGCGCAGCGGGCGGTTCTTCACCCCCGGTGAATTCTCGGCCGACCTGCGCACCGTGACGCGCAAGGGCGGCCGCGAGGCCGACGTGTTCTACCGCGACAGGTGGAGCCACGACAAGGTGGTGCGCTCCACCCACGGGGTCAACTGCACCGGTTCCTGCTCCTGGAAGATCTACGTCAAGGACGGGATCATCACCTGGGAGACCCAGCAGACCGACTATCCCTCGGTGGGCCCGGACCGGCCGGAATACGAGCCGCGCGGGTGTCCCCGCGGCGCGTCGTTCTCCTGGTACAGCTACTCGCCCACCCGGGTGCGCTACCCCTACGCGCGGGGCGTGCTGGTCGAGATGTACCGGGAAGCCAAGGCGCGACTGGGCGATCCGGTATTGGCCTGGGCCGACATTCAGGCCGACCCCGAGCGCCGTCGCCGCTATCAGCGCGCCCGTGGCAAAGGGGGACTGGTCCGGGTCACCTGGGCCGAGGCCACCGAGTTGATCGCCGCCGCCCACGTGCACACCATTAAGACCTACGGGCCCGACCGCGTCGCGGGATTTTCGCCCATCCCGGCGATGTCGATGGTGTCCTACGCGGCCGGGTCGCGGTTCTTCGAGCTGATCGGCGCCCCCATGACGTCGTTTTATGACTGGTACGCCGACCTTCCGGTCGCGTCGCCGCAGGTGTTCGGCGATCAGACCGACGTGCCCGAGTCCGGCGACTGGTGGGACGCAGCGTATTTGATGATGTGGGGCTCCAACGTCCCGATCACCCGGACCCCCGACGCGCACTGGATGGCCGAGGCGCGCTACCGCGGCACCAAGGTGGTGACCGTCAGCCCCGACTACGCCGACAACACCAAGTTCGCCGACGAGTGGATGCCGTGCGCCGCCGGCACCGACGGGGCGCTGGCGATGGCGATGGGCCACGTCATTCTGACGGAATGTTATGTGCGGAAAGAGGTTCCGTTCTTCACCGACTTCGCGCGCCGCTACACCGATCTGCCGTTCCTGATCAAGCTGGAATCCCGCGGCGACATGCTGGTGCCGGGAAAGAACCTCACGGCGGCGGACCTGGGCAGGGGCGTCGAGAACGCGGCGCTCAAACCGGCGGTGCTGGACGAGGCCACCGATTCGGTGGTGGTGCCCCACGGCTCGCTGGGATTCCGCTACGGCGAGGACGGTGTCGGCAAGTGGAACCTCGACCTCGGCGGCCTGATGCCGGCGCTCAGCGTGCGAAACGCGCACGGCGACACCGCGCTGGTGCACCTGGCCAGCTTCGACACGCTCAACGGTGAAGGCGCCACGGTGGCGCGCGGCGTCCCGGTGCGCCGCGTCGGCAAGCACCTGGTGTGCACCGTTTTCGACCTGATGCTGGCCCAGTACGGGGTGGCCCGACCGGGATTGCCCGGCGACTGGCCCACCGGTTACGACGACCCGACCCAGCAGAACACCCCCGCCTGGCAGGAGGGAATCACCGGTGTCTCGGCCGCGCAGGCCATCCGCGTCGCCAAGGAATTCGCCCGCAGCGCAGAGGAATCCGGCGGCCGGTCGATGATCATCATGGGCAGCGGGATCTGTCAGTGGTTTCACGGTGACGCCATCTACCGGGCGGTGCTCGCGCTGCTGATGCTCACCGGCTCGATGGGGCGCAACGGCGGGGGCTGGGCCCATTACGTCGGACAGGAAAAGGTGCGTCCGCTCACCGGTTTTCAGACCATGGCGATGGCCACGGACTGGGTGCGTCCGCCGCGGCAGGTGCCGGGAGCCTCCTATTGGTACGCGCATACCGACCAGTGGCGCTACGACGGTTACGCGGCCGACAAGTTGGCCAGCCCGCTTGGCCGCGGCCGGTTCGCGGGCAAGCACACGATGGACCTGCTGGCCTCCGCGACGGCGATGGGCTGGAGCCCGTTCTATCCGCAGTTCGACCGCTCCAGCCTGGACGTCGCCGACGAGGCGCGCGCCGCCGGTCGCGACGTCGCCGACTACGTCGCCGAGCAGCTCCGCGACCGCAAACTCAAGCTGTCCGTCACCGATCCCGACAACCCGGTCAACTGGCCCCGGGTGCTTACGGTGTGGCGGGCCAACCTGATCGGATCGTCGGGCAAGGGCGGCGAATACTTCCTGCGTCACCTGCTGGGCACCGATTCCAACGTGCAGGCCGAGCCGCCGGCCGACGGGATATCGCCCGTCGACGTGGTGTGCGAGGGGGACATCCCCGAGGGCAAGCTCGACCTGATGATGTCGATCGATTTCCGGATGACCTCGACGACGCTGGTCTCGGACGTCGTGCTGCCCGCGGCGACGTGGTACGAAAAGGCCGACATCTCCAGCACGGACATGCACCCCTACGTGCACGCGTTCAGTGCGGCGACCGATCCGCCGTGGGAAACCCGTTCGGACTTCGACGCTTTCGGCGCGATCGCGCGCGCCTTCAGCGCGCTGGCCAAGCGGCACCTGGGCACCCGCGGCGACGTGGTCCTCACCGCGCTGCAGCACGACACCCCCGACGCGATGGCCTATCCCGACGGCACGGAGGAGGACTGGTTGCACACCGGCGCGACGCCGGTGCCCGGACGCAGCATGGCCCGGCTCACCGTGGTGGAACGCGATTACGGCGCCGTCTACGACAAGTGGCAGACCCTGGGACCGCTCGTCGAGACCTTCGGGGTGACCATCAAGGGCATCACGGTGCATCCGTTCCGGGAGGTCGAGGAGTTGTCCGCCAAGTTCGGCGTGATGAATTCCGGTGCGGGAGCGGGCCGCCCGGCCATCACCACCGCGGCGCGGATGGCCGACGTGCTGCTGCTGTTGTCCGGCACGACCAATGGCCGGCTCGCCGTCGAGGGCTTCCGCGAGCTGGAAAAGCGGACGGGTCAGCGGCTCGCGCATCTGGCCGAGGGCAGTGAGGAGCGCCGCATCAGCTACGCCGACACGCAGGCGCGTCCGGTGCCGGTGATCACCAGCCCGGAATGGTCGGGCAGCGAAACCGGCGGGCGCCGCTACGCGCCGTTCACCATCAACATCGAAAACCTCAAGCCGTTCCACACGCTGACCGGCCGAATGCATTTCTACCTGGCCCACGACTGGGTCGAGGAACTCGGCGAGCACCTGCCGGTGTTCCGCCCGCCGCTCGACATGACGCGGCTGTTCGGCCAGCCCGAGCTCGGCCCCACCCCGGACGGGATCGGGCTCACCGTGCGGTATTTGACCCCGCACTCGAAGTGGTCCTTCCACTCCACCTACCAGGACAACCTGTACATGCTCTCGTTGTCCCGCGGCGGACCGACGATGTGGATGAGCCCCGGCGACGCGGCCAAACTTGAAGTGCGGGACAATGATTGGGTCGAAGCGGTCAACGCCAACGGCATCTACGTCTGCCGCGCCATCGTCAGCCACCGCATGCCCGACGGCGTGGTGTTCGTCTACCACGTGCAGGAGCGCACGGTCGACACGCCCCGCACCGAAACCAACAACAAGCGCGGCGGCAACCACAACGCGCTGACCCGCGTCCGCATCAAGCCCAGCCACCTCGCCGGGGGCTACGGCCAGCACGCGTTCGCCTTCAACTACATGGGGCCGACCGGCAACCAGCGTGACGAGGTCACCGTGGTACGTCGCCGCAGCCAGGAGGTGACGTACTGACATGAAACGTCCGAGCGAAGCTTGCGGAGCGAGACAATGAAAGTAATGGCGCAACTGGCGATGGTGATGAACCTCGACAAGTGCATCGGCTGCCACACCTGCTCGGTCACCTGCAAGCAGGCATGGACCAACCGGTCCGGCACCGAATACGTGTGGTTCAACAACGTCGAAACCCGTCCGGGACAGGGCTATCCGCGCACCTACGAGGATCAGGAGCGGTGGCGGGGCGGCTGGATACGCGACAAGAAGGGGCGGCTGCGGTTGCGTGACGGCGGCCGCATCCAGAAGCTGTTGCGCATCTTCGCCAACCCCAGGCTGCCGGTCATCGACGACTACTACGAGCCATGGACCTACGACTACGAGAACCTGACCACCGCACCCGCGGGCGACACGTTCCCCACGGCCGCACCGAAGAGCCAGATCAGCGGCGAACCGATGAAGATCTCCTGGGGGCCGAACTGGGACGACAACCTGGGTGGCTCGCCGGAGATCCTGGCCGGCGACCCGATCCTGAAGAAGGTCAGCGAGGACGTCAAGCTCGCGCTCGAAGAGACCTTCATGTTCTACCTGCCCCGGATCTGCGAGCACTGTCTCAACCCCTCCTGCGTGGCGTCGTGCCCGTCGGGCGCGATGTACAAGCGCAGCGAGGACGGCATCGTGCTGGTCGACCAGGACCGCTGCCGCGGCTGGCGGATGTGCGTCTCCGGATGTCCTTACAAGAAGGTCTATTTCAACCACAAGACCGGCAAGGCCGAGAAGTGCACCCTGTGCTATCCGCGGATGGAGGTCGGGCTGCCCACCATCTGCTCGGAGACCTGCGTGGGGCGGCTGCGGTATCTGGGCCTGGTGCTCTACGACGTCGACCGGGTGCTTCAGGCGGCGTCGGTGGAGAACGAGACCGACCTGTACGAGGCGCAGCGCCGAATCCTGTTGGACCCGAACGACCCCGAGGTGATCGCGGCCGCACGCGCCGAGGGCATCTCGGACGAGTGGATCGAGGCCGCCCAGCGCTCGCCGGTCTACGCGCTGATCAACGACTACCGGGTGGCCCTGCCGCTGCACCCCGAATACCGCACCATGCCGATGGTTTGGTACATCCCGCCGCTGTCCCCGGTGGTCGACGCGGTCAGCCGTGACGGCCACGACGGTGAAGAGCTGGGCAACCTGTTCGGTGCGCTGGACGCGCTGCGCATTCCGATGCAGTACCTGGCCGAGCTGTTCACCGCCGGGGACACCGCCGTGGTGGAGGGCGTGCTGCGGCGGCTGGCGGCGATGCGTTCCTACATGCGCGACATCAACCTCGGCCGCGAAACCCAGCCGCACATACCGCATTCGGTCGGCATGACCGAGGAACAGATCTACGAGATGTACCGGCTGCTGGCCATCGCGAAATACGAAGACCGGTATGTCATTCCGACGGCGTTCAGCCCGCAGGCCCGCGACCTCGAGCAGATGGGCTGCTCGCTGACCGGTGACGGGGGCCCGGGGATGTACGAGTCGGGTGAGCCGGTGCCCGTCGCCGTGGAGACGTTCCATGCGCTCAAGCACCCCCGCGGGGAGGCGGCCGCCAACGGGCGGCCGCGGGTGAACCTGCTGAACTGGGACGGGCGCCAGGCGCCCGCAGGCATGTTTCCCGACGGGCGGCAGCAATGAGGCTGCTGGCCGGGCGCCGCGGGCGCGCCGACATCCTGCAGGACCGACTCGTCTGGCAGGCGGCGTCGCTGCTGCTGGCCTACCCGGACGACGACCTGCCGGGGCGCCTGGACACCGTCGACGAGTTGCTCGGCCACATCACCGGGCCCGCGGCGGCGCTGCTCGGGCAGACGCTCGCCGCGCTGCGGGCCCGCGAGCCGATGGCCGCCGCGATGGATTACGTGGCGACCTTCGACATGCGGCGCCACTGCACGATGTACTTGACGTACTGGACCGCCGGGGACACCCGCAACCGTGGCCGCGAGATGGTCGAGTTCGCCACCGCCTACCGGGAAGCGGGCGTGCGGCCGCCGCGCGCCGAGGCGCCCGACCACCTTCCGGTCGTGCTCGAATTCGCCGCCACCGTCGACCCCGCGGCGGGGCGGCGGCTGCTGACCGAGCACCGCGTTCCGATCGACGTGTTGCGGGGCGCCCTCGCCGGCGCGGAGTCGCCGTACGAGCCGACCGTGGCGGCGGTGTGCGCGACGCTGCCGGCCGCGACCGACTCCGACGTGCGCCGCGCTGAGCGCCTGGCGAAAGCCGGTCCGCCCGCGGAAGCCGTTGGGCTGCAACCCTTTAACTTGACGGTGCCGCCCCGACGCGAAGGAGCGCCAGGTGTTTGACAGCGTACTGTTCTGGGACATCTCGCCCTACGTCACGTTGTCGGTCTTGATCGTCGGCACCTGGTGGCGGTACCGCTACGACAAGTTCGGCTGGACCTCGCGCTCCTCGCAGATCTACGAGTCGAAGTTGTTGCGGGTGGCCAGCCCGATGTTCCACTTCGGCATCCTGGCGGTCTTCGCCGGACACGTGATGGGCCTGTTCATCCCGCCGCGGGTGACGCAGATGCTGAAGATGAGCGACCATGCCTACCACCTGCAGGCCGTGATCGCCGGGTCATTGGCCGGCTTCGCCACGTTGGCCGGAATCGGGCTGTTGATCTACCGGCGGTTCACCCGGCCCGCGGTGACCATGGCCACCACCCGCAGCGACAAGGTGATGTACGTGGTGCTGGTGCTGGCCATCGTGGTGGGCCTGTACTGCGACCTGATCGGCACCGGCCCGCACGGCGGCGAGTTCCACTACCGCTACACGGTCGGCATGTGGTTCCGCCGGATCTGGCTGTTCCAGCCGCACGGTGAGGTGATGATCAACGCCCCGCTGGACTACCAGCTGCACGCCCTGATCGGCATGGTGCTGTTCACGCTGTTGCCGTTCACCCGGCTGGTGCACATCTTCAGCGCGCCGATCGCCTACCTGTTCCGGCCCTACATCGTCTACCGCAGCCGCGACGAGGTGACCAAGGGCGAATTGGTCGGCACGGCCCCGCGCCGGCGGGGCTGGTAGGTGTTCGGGCACCCAGCAATGCGTGTGCGTCCTGGGCTTTCCGTGTGCGTCCAGGCCGGCGACACGCCGTGCCGGGCCGCCCTGGACGCACACCGGGCGACCGGCGGGGCGCACCTGCCAGTTCGCCTTTGACCGCCTCGCGCTGCCACAATCACCGACGTGCCATTCCGTAACGTCGCCATCGTCGCCCACGTCGACCACGGCAAAACGACCCTGGTGGACGCGATGCTGCGGCAGTCGGGCGCCCTGACCCACCGCGGCGACGACACCCAGGAACGCATCATGGACAGCGGTGACCTGGAGAAGGAAAAGGGCATCACCATCCTGGCCAAGAACACCGCGGTGCACCGCCGCAACCCGGACGGGACCGTCACGGTCATCAACGTGATCGACACCCCCGGGCACGCCGACTTCGGTGGTGAGGTGGAGCGCGGCCTGTCCATGGTCGACGGTGTCCTGCTGCTGGTCGACGCGTCGGAGGGGCCGCTGCCGCAGACGCGGTTCGTGCTGCGCAAGGCGCTGGCGGCGCACCTCCCGGTGATCCTCGTCGTCAACAAGACCGACCGGCCCGACGCCCGCATCGCCGAGGTCGTCGACGCCAGCCACGACCTGCTGCTGGACGTCGCGTCCGACCTGGACGACGAAGCCGCCAAGGCCGCCGAGCACGCGCTGGGCCTGCCCACGCTCTACGCCTCCGGCCGCGCGGGCATCGCAAGCACCACCCAGCCGGCCGACGGCGAGGTGCCCGCCGGCGACAACCTGGACCCGCTGTTCGACGTCCTGATGGAGCACATCCCGCCGCCGTCGGGGGACCCCGAGGCGCCGCTGCAGGCGCTGGTCACCAACCTCGACGCGTCCGCCTTCCTCGGCCGGCTCGCCCTCATCCGCATCTACAACGGCAAGCTGCGCAAGGGCCAGCAGGTCGCCTGGATGCGGGAGGTCGACGGCCTGCCCGTGATCACCAGCGCCAAGATCACCGAGCTGCTCGCCACCGAGGGCGTCGAGCGCAGCCCCACCGACGAGGCGATCGCCGGTGACATCGTCGCGGTCGCCGGGCTGCCCGAGATCATGATCGGGGACACCCTGGCCGATCCCGATCACGCCCACGCGCTGCCGCGCATCACCGTCGACGAACCGGCGATCTCGGTGACCATCGGCACCAATACCTCGCCCCTGGCGGGCAAGGTGTCGGGCCACAAGCTGACCGCGCGGATGGTCCGCAACCGCCTGGACACCGAGCTGGTCGGCAACGTGTCGATCCGGGTGGTGGACATCGGCCGGCCGGACGCCTGGGAGGTGCAGGGCCGCGGCGAGCTGGCCCTGGCCGTGCTGGTCGAACAAATGCGACGGGAAGGCTTCGAGCTGACCGTGGGCAAGCCGCAGGTGGTGACGAAGACGATCGACGGCAAGCTGCACGAGCCGTTCGAGGCGATGACGATCGACTGCCCCGAGGAATTCGTCGGCGCCATCACCCAGTTGATGGCCGCCCGCAAGGGCCGCATGGAGGAAATGGCTAACCACGCGGCCGGCTGGGTCCGGATGGACTTCGTCGTGCCCAGCCGCGGCCTGATCGGCTTCCGCACCGACTTCCTCACCATCACCCGCGGCACCGGCATCGCCAACGCGGTGTTCGACGGCTACCGGCCGTGGGCGGGGGAGATCCGGGCCCGCCACACCGGCTCGCTGGTGTCCGATCGGTCCGGAGTCATCACGCCGTTCGCGATGATCCAGCTCGCCGACCGCGGGCAGTTCTTCGTCGAGCCGGGCCAGGACACCTACGAGGGCATGGTCGTCGGAATCAACCCGCGCGCAGAGGATCTCGACATCAACGTCACCAGGGAGAAGAAGCTCACCAACATGCGCTCGTCGACCGCGGACGTGATCGAGACCCTGGCCAAGCCGCTCGAGCTCGACCTGGAGCAGGCCATGGAGTTCTGCGCGCAGGACGAATGCGTCGAGGTGACTCCGGAGATCGTCCGGGTCCGCAAGGTCGAACTGGACGCCACGACCCGGGCCCGCAGCCGGGCGCGGGCCAAGGCCCGGGGTTAATCGCGCGTGCTTGGGCGGGCTGCCGGGCAGCTGGTCGTTACCCTGATCGGCATGCCGAGACGAGTCCGCCGTTTCTTCGTGACGGTCGGCGTGCTCCTCTCGCTGTCTGGATTGGCGCTGGCGGCGTGCACGGTCAACCCGCCGCCGGCGCCGCAGAGCACCGACACGCCGCACAACTCGCCACCGCCCCCGCCGCGGCCCACCCAGATCATCATGGGCATCGACTCGATCGGCGCCGGCTTCAACCCGCACCTGCTGTCCGACCTGTCGCCGGTGAACGCGGCGATCAGCGCGCTGGTGCTGCCGAGCGCGTTCCGGCCCGTGCCAGACCCCGCGACGCCCACCGGCTCGCGCTGGGAGATGGACCCGACGCTGCTGGAGTCCGCCGAAGTCACCAACCAGAACCCGTTCACGGTGACCTACAAGATCCGGCCGGAGGCGCAGTGGACCGACAACGCCCCGATCGCCGCCGATGACTTCTGGTACCTGTGGCGGCAGATGGTCAGCCAGCCCGGCGTCGTCGACCCCGCCGGCTACGACCTCATCACCGGCGTGCAGTCGCTGGAGGGCGGCAAGCAGGCGGTGGTCACCTTCGCCCAGCCGTATCCATCATGGAAAGAGCTTTTCAGCAACATCCTTCCGGCGCACATCGTCAAGGACGTGCCGGGCGGGTTCGCGGCCGGGCTGGCCCGGGCGCTCCCGGTGACCGGCGGCCAGTTCCGGGTGGAGAGCATCGATCCGCAGCGCGACGAGATCCTGGTGGCCCGCAACGACCGCTATTGGGGATCACCGGCCAAGCCCGCCGTCATCCTGTTCCGGCGCGCCGGGGCGCCGGCCGCGCTGGCCGATTCGGTGCGCAACGGCGACACCCAGGTGGCCCAGGTGCACGGCGGATCGGCGGCCTTCGCGCAGCTGTCCGCCATCCCCGACGTGCGCACCGCCCGGATCGTGACGCCGCGCGTCATGCAGCTGACGCTGCGCGCCACCGAGCCCAAGCTGTCCGACGCCCAGGTGCGCAAGGCGATCCTCGGGCTGCTCGACGTCGACCTGCTCGCGGCGGTGGGCGCGGGCAGCGACAACACCGTCACGCTGGACCAGGCCCAGATCCGCGCGCCCAGCGATCCCGGCTACGAGCCGACCGCGCCGCCCGCGATGACGACGCCGGCGGCGCTGGCGCTGCTGGAGGGGGCCGGCTACAAGGTCGAGGGCAACGCTTCGGCTTCAGCGGGGTCACCGGCCCCGACGCCGGCGAACACCGGGCCGCCCGAGGTCATCCGCGGCCGGATCAGCAAGGACGGCCAACAGCTGTCGCTGGTCATCGGCGTGGCGGCCAACGACCCGACCTCCGTCGCGGTGGCCAACACCGCCGCCGACCAGTTGCGCAACGTGGGCATCGCCGCCAGCGTGCTGGCGCTGGACCCGGTCACGCTGTATCGCGACGCGCTGAACAACAACCAGGTGGACGCGATCGTCGGCTGGCATCAGGCCGGCGGGAACCTGGCGACGCGGCTGGCCTCGCGGTACGGCTGTCCGGCGCTGGAGGCGACGCAGGTGCCGACATCCACGGGGCCGACCACGAATCCGCCCTCGTCGAGCGCGCCGCCGTCGACCGGGTCAAGCGCGTCCTCCACCACGCCAACCTCGTCCGCGCCCAGCCGGCCGCCGGACCCCAACGCCCTGGTGCAGGCGCCGTCGAACCTCACCGGAATCTGCGACCGGAGCGTCCAGTCGAACATCGACGCCGCGCTCAACGGCACCAAGAACATCAACGACGTGATCACCGCGGTCGAGCCGCGGTTGTGGAACATGTCCACGGTGTTGCCGATCCTGCAGGACACCACGATCGTCGCCGCCGGCCCGAGCGTGCAGAACGTCAGCCTGACGGGAGCGGTGCCGGTCGGCATCGTCGGCGATGCCGGCCAATGGATCAAGACCGGGCCCTGATCGGCCCGTTCAGTCCCGTCTGGTCCGCGGCGGGATCACGGTATCGACGATCAGCGCCAGCTCCCTGCGGTTGGGCGGCGATCCGGTCAGCAGGAAGTGCTGGTTGATCAGAGCCGGGCCGATGCGCGCGGTGAGCGGGGTGGTCATCTCCGGATCGAGGTCGCCCTCCGCGACGGCGGCCTGCAGGATCGATTCGATGATCTGCAGGCGGGGAGCCACCACCGCGTCGGCGAAGATGGCCCGCATCTCGGGCTCGTGCAGCAGCTGGTTGACGGTGGCCATGCCGGGGAACGCGGTCTTGCCGGCGCAGACGTCGCGGTGCGCGGTGAAGACCGTCAGCAGGTTGTCCCGGGCCGACCGGCCGGCCCGCGCCTCGGGCAACGGCGGCAACGTATGGACCAGGGCGGCGTGCACCAGCTCGCACTTGGTGGTCCAGCGCCGGTACAGGGCGGCCTTTCCGGTGTGGGCGCGCGCCGCGATGCCCTCCATCGTCAACCCCCCGTACCCGACTTCGGCCAGCTCGGCCAGAGTGGCCTCGTACAGCGCGCGTTCGAGGACCTCGCCCCGTCGGCGGCTCCTGCCGCCGGCCGGGGCGGTCTTGGTGAGCTGCGGCATCCCTCGATAGTAGCCGCACGCGTTCCTATCGGCTGCGACGAGACCGCTACCGCCGGCCGGGGACGGGTAGGGTGCGTCCATGCCTGAGACTCCACGGCTGCTGTTCGTCCACGCGCATCCCGATGACGAGAGCATCAGCAACGGCGCCACCATCGCCCACTACACCGCCCGCGGGGCGGACGTGCGCGTCGTCACCTGCACGCTCGGCGAGGAGGGCGAGGTCATCGGCGAGCGGTGGGCCGAGTTGGCCGTCGATCGCGCGGATCAGTTGGGGGGCTTCCGGATCGGCGAGCTCACCGCCGCGCTGCGTGAGCTGGGCGTCGGCGAACCGCACTACCTGGGCGGCGCCGGACGCTGGCGCGACTCGGGCATGCGGGGCACGCCCGGGCGGCGGCGCCAGCGGTTCATCGACGCCGACGAGCGGGAGGCCGTCGGCGCGCTGGTCGCCATCATTCGCGAATACCGGCCGCACGTGGTGGTGACCTACGACCCGGGCGGCGGTTACGGCCACCCCGATCACGTCCACACTCACACCGTCACGACGCGCGCCGTCGCCGCCGCGGGCTCCGACGACTTCCCCGGCGAGCCGTGGACCGTGCCGAAGTTCTACTGGTCGGTGCTCGCCACCGACGCCTTCGTAGCGGGCATGCGCGCGCTCGAACCCGAGGATCTGCGACCCGGGTGGACCATCCCCCCGGAGGAGGAGTTCGGCTTCGGGTACGCGGACGCCGACATCGACGCCGTCGTCGAGCCCGCCGTTGCGGCGTGGGCGGCGAAGCGGGCCGCGCTGGCCGCGCATGCCACCCAGGTGATCGTCGGGCCGACGGGCCGGGCCTGCGCCCTGTCGAACAACATGGCGCTGCCGATCATGGCGGACGAACACTACGTGCTGGTCGCCGGCACGGCGGGGGAGCGCGACGAGCGCGGCTGGGAGACGGACCTGCTCGCCGGGCTTGATTTCGGCGCGGTCGTCACGCGGTAGGCTTGCCAATCAGGCAGCCACGGAAGGATTTCGCATGGACCCCGACCTGGACCCTAATCAGCAGCATTGGCAGGACCGGCTCGACAGCCTGCAGTGGGTTATCGGCTCGATACTCTCCAACATCGACAGCGTTCCGACCTGACCGAAACGAAGCCGCGCGCCATACCCGTCGAAGACGGCGGCGCGACAGACCCCGCGATCCGTTTCGTTGTCCTGACGCTGCTGGCCGTCGACGGGGTCCTCTCCGCACTGGCCGGGGCCCTGCTGCTGCCTTCCTACCTCGGATCGATCCCGTTCCCCATCAGCGGATTGATCTCTGGATTGGTCAACGCCGCCTTGGTCTGGGCCGCCGGCCGGTGGACCGCCTCGTCGCGGCTGGCCGCGCTGCCGCTGTGGACGTGGCTGCTCACCGTGGCCGTGATCAGCATGGGCGGCCCGGGCGACGACGTCATCCTGGGCGGCCGCGGCCTGCTGGCCTACGGGGCGTTGCTGCTGATCGCGCTGGGGGCGGCGCCGCCGTTCTGGGTGCTGTGGCGGCGCGGCCACCGGGCCTGACGTTCGTGCGGTCGCGGCAAGGGATGTCCCCGCTTGCCGGTGTGGGCCTGACGCTACTGTTGACTGTTGCGCAGACCGGGCCCGCACGGGCCTGAAAGAAAATTTCACATGTTGGGACACGCGGATGAAATTCGATCGTGGGGAAGTTACACGAAGGTGCCGCTGACTCCGGGCGAGGAGCCTACCGCTCTTCCTAATCCTGTGGTTCCGCCAAAGACGAGCGCATCCGCGCTGCGGCGGGTGCTGCGCCGCGCCCGAGACGGCGTCGCGCTCAACGTCGACGAGGCGGCCGTCGCGATGACCGCGCGGGGTGACGACCTCGCGGATCTGTGCGCCAGTGCGGCACGGGTACGCGATGCGGGTCTGGCGTCGGCCGGCCGGCGCGGCCCCGGCGGCGGACTGCCGATCACCTATTCGCGCAAGGTGTTCATCCCGGTCACCCACCTGTGCCGCGACACCTGCCACTACTGCACCTTCGTCACCGTCCCGGGCAAGCTGCGCGCGCAGGGCGCGGGCATGTATCTCGAGCCCGACGAGATCCTCGACATCGCCCGCCGCGGGGCCGAACTCGGTTGCAAGGAAGCGCTTTTCACCCTCGGTGACCGCCCCGAGGATCGGTGGCCGGAGGCGGCGCAGTGGCTCGGCGAACGCGGTTACGACTCCACGCTGTCCTATGTGCGGGCCATGGCGATCCGGGTGCTCGAGGAAACCGGGCTGCTGCCACACCTGAACCCCGGCGTGATGAGTTGGTCCGAGATGGCCCGGCTCAAGCCGGTGGCGCCGTCGATGGGCATGATGCTCGAGACCACATCGCGGCGCCTGTTCGAGACGAAAGGGCTTGCGCACTATGGCAGCCCGGACAAGGACCCCGCCGTCCGGCTGCGCACGCTGACCGACGCGGGCCGGTTGTCCATCCCGTTCACGACGGGCCTGCTGGTCGGCATCGGCGAGACCCTGACCGAACGGGCCGAGACCCTGCACGCGATCCGCAAGTCGCACAAGGAGTTCGGGCACGTTCAGGAAGTGATCGTGCAGAACTTCCGGGCCAAGGAGCACACCGCGATGGCCGGCGTCCCCGACGCGGGGATCGACGACTACCTGGCGACGGTAGCGGTCGCGCGGCTGGTGCTCGGTCCCGGCATGCGCATCCAGGCGCCGCCCAACCTGGTGTCCCCCGACGAGTGCCTGGCCCTGGTCGGCGCCGGGGTCGACGACTGGGGCGGCGTCTCGCCGCTCACGCCCGACCACGTCAACCCCGAGCGGCCGTGGCCCGCGCTGGACGACCTCGCCGACATCACCGCCCGTGCCGGATACGAACTGGTTCAGCGACTGACCGCCCAACCCAGGTACGTCCAGGCGGGGGCGGCGTGGATCGACCCCCGGGTGCGCGGGCACGTGCTGGCGCTGGCCGACCCGGCCACCGGACTGGCCCGCGACGTCAATCCCGTGGGACTGCCCTGGCAGGAGCCCGACGACGTCGCGTCCGCGGGGCGGGTCGACCTCAACGCCGCAATCGACACCGAGGGCCGCGCCACCGAGGCTCGCAGCGATCTGGACAGCGCCTTCGGCGACTGGGAATCGATCCGCGCGCAGGTGCACGAACTGGCCGCACGCGCCCCCGAGCGGATCGACACCGACGTGCTTGCCGCGCTGCGGGCGGCCGAGCGCGATCCGGCCGGCTGCAGTGACAGCGAGTACCTGGCGTTGGCTACCGCCGATGGGCCGGCGCTGGAAGCCGTTGCCGCTCTGGCAAATTCGCTACGCCGCGACACGGTCGGCGACGACGTGACGTTCGTGGTGAACCGCAACATCAACTTCACCAACATCTGCTACACCGGCTGCCGGTTCTGCGCCTTCGCGCAGCGCAAGGGCGACGCCGACGCGTATTCGCTGTCCACCGACGAGGTGGCGGACCGCGCGTGGGAGGCGCACGTCGAGGGCGCCACCGAGGTGTGCATGCAGGGCGGGATCGACCCGGAGTTGCCGGTCACCGGCTACGCCGACCTGGTCCGCGCCGTCAAGGCGCGGGTGCCGTCGATGCACGTGCATGCCTTCTCGCCCATGGAGATCGCCAACGGCGTCACCAAGAGCGGGCTCAGCGTGCGCGAGTGGCTGATCAGCCTGCGCGAGGCCGGGCTGGACACCATTCCGGGCACGGCCGCCGAGATCCTGGACGACGAGGTGCGCTGGGTGCTCACCAAGGGCAAGCTGCCGACCTCGGAGTGGATCGACATCGTGACCACCGCGCACGAGGTGGGCCTGCGGTCGTCGTCGACGATGATGTACGGGCACGTCGACAGCCCGCGGCACTGGGTCGCCCACCTCAACGTGCTGCGCGGGATCCAGGACCGCACCGGCGGGTTCACCGAGTTCGTGCCGCTGCCATTCGTGCACCAGAGCTCGCCGTTGTACCTGGCGGGCGCGGCCCGGCCCGGGCCCACCCACCGCGACAACCGCGCTGTGCACGCATTGGCGCGAATCATGTTGCACGGCCGCATCTCCCAGATTCAGACCAGCTGGGTGAAGCTGGGCGTCGAGCGCACCCAGGTGATGCTCAACGGTGGCGCCAACGATCTGGGCGGCACGCTGATGGAGGAGACCATCTCGCGAATGGCCGGTTCGGAACACGGGTCGGCGAAGACGGTCGAGGAGCTGACCGAGATCGCCGAGGGGATCGGGCGCCCGGCCCGTCAACGCACCACCACCTACGCCCCGCGGGCCGCTTAGCACCCAGACCGGGCGGGTACCCCGACGCCGTGAACCGACAGATCGACGACGACCGGTTCCCGGAGTGGCGCCCATTCGTGGACGCGGTGCAGCAGCGAAGGCCCGACGCCGGCACCTGGTGCGAGGCGTGGACGGTCCGCGACGTCGTCATCCATCAGGCCGGGAACGCCGAGGAGATCGCCCGGGTGCTGGCCGCTCACCTGGAGGGTGAACCGGTCGGCACGCGGGGCTTCGAGGAGCGTGAGGGACCGTTGCGCGCCTTGAACGACCCCGATTTGTGGGACGCGTTCCTCGATCGGATGGCCACCCTGAACCGGGTTGCGGCGGCCGCCGACGACGTGCCGCAGGACACCGACGTCGCGTGGACGGGCCGCACCATGAAGGTGCCCTGGTTCGCCGAGCACATGCGCGAAGAGCTGGTGCTGCACGGCTGGGACATCACCGGCGACGACGCGGCGGCGCGGGCGCGGCTGGCCGAGCCCTGGATGACCACCCACAGCGTCTTGGCGGTCGGAAGGCCGCTGCTGGCCAAGGGCGCCAAGCAGTTAGCGCCGGGCGAGCGTATCGAGGCGCGGCTGCGGGTCCCCGGCGCCGACGACGTCGTGGTCAGCGCAGAAGCCGACCGCACCTCCGTCGAGCTCACCGAACCCGAGGGTCCGGCGACGCTGGAAACCGATGCCGCGGCGCGGGTCCTGCTGCTCTGGGGGCGTAGGCCCGCGGACCCGTCCCGGATTTGCAGCCGCGTCGGGCCGCAGACGCTGGGCCGCGTGCGCGGCCTGCTCAGCGGTTACTGAACCCGCGGGCTCAGAAGTTGTTACAGGTGACGGCGACCTGGTTGATGTCGTCGTAGTACTTCATCGCCGACGGCATCGCCTGGATCTGCTGGGCCATCTGCTGGCGCTTCGGCGGCGGCGAGGCCAGGAAGCTGCGGATGTAGGACTGCGCCACGGGCGAGCTGTTCAGCTGCGCGGCGGCCGCCGGATCGGTGGCGTTGAGCGCCGCGATCACCTGTCCGTAGTTGCACGTGGTGTTGATGATCGCGTCCGTCGGGTCCGCGGATGCGATCCCGGCGCCGGCGGTCAACGCCACCGCGGCGCTACCGATCGCGACGGTCAATTTGGTCAACGACAGCCTCATGTGTGGACACCTTCCCCGTTAATGCACCGCTATCAAGGCGACGACATCTGCCCAGCGGTTGCCGTCTTCCGGTCGAGGTTACCAGGCGCCACGACCGTGCTTCCATTTCAATGGTTATCGCACGACCCCGCCGGACTGCGACTTTGCGCAGGTCGGCGGCCCGGGGCCGGTGTTCGCCCTTGGCGAAACGCACCCCGCCCGCGGCCTCCGAGACCGGCGGTCTTAAATCGTCTGTTTAACGGGCGCGCCAAGTGGTTGACGTGTATGTGCAACGTCTAGTATCAGTAACCGAAAGCTTTGTCTGGAGCGGCCGGCAGCACCGGGCGCGAGCCGAAGAGCAGCCCACACCGAAGTAGTACATAGAGGAGACGTCTGTGACCTACACGATCGCCGAGCCCTGTGTCGACATCAAAGACAAGGCATGTATCGAGGAGTGCCCGGTCGATTGCATCTACGAGGGCGCGCGGATGCTGTACATCCATCCCGACGAGTGCGTCGACTGCGGGGCGTGCGAGCCGGTCTGCCCCGTCGAAGCGATCTACTACGAAGACGACGTGCCCGAGCAGTGGAGCCAGTACACCCAGATCAACGCCGACTTCTTCACCGAACTGGGATCGCCGGGCGGCGCCGCCAAGGTCGGCATGACCGAGAACGACCCGCAGTCGGTCAAAGACCTGCCGCCGCAGGGCGAGGGCGACTGAGCCGGCCGGTGCTGGATCAGCCCGGTGTGAGGCCGCGCGCCGCACGCGGGCGAGTGTCGGCGTCCCTGCCGGAATTCCCGTGGGACACGCTGGCCGACGCGAAAGCGCTGGCCGGCTCCCACCCCGACGGGATCGTCGACCTGTCCGTCGGGACACCGGTCGACCCCGTCGCGCCGGTGATCCAAGAGGCGCTCGCCGCCGCCGGATCCGCGTCCGGTTACCCCGCCACCGCCGGCACTCCGCGACTGCGGGAAGCGGCGGTCGCCGCGCTGGCCCGCCGCTTCGGCGTCACGGGGGTCAGCGAGGCCGCCGTCCTGCCGGTGATCGGCAGCAAGGAGCTCATCGCCTGGTTGCCGACGCTGCTGGGGCTCGGACCCGCGGACGTGATCGTGGTGCCCGAGCTGGCGTATCCCACCTATGACGTCGGGGCCCGGCTGGCCGGAGCGCCGGTGCTGCGCGCGGACTCGCTGACCCAGTTGGGCCCGCAATCGCCTGCGCTGGTCTACCTGAATTCCCCGAGCAACCCGACCGGCCGCGTGCTGGGCGTCGACCACCTGCGCAAAGTGGTCGGCTGGGCGCGCGAGCGGGGCAGCGTGGTGGCCTCCGACGAGTGTTACCTGGGCCTGGGCTGGGACGCCCAACCGCTGTCGATCCTGCATCCGTCCGTGTGCGACGGCGACCACAGCGGGCTGCTGGCGATCCACTCGCTGTCCAAGAGTTCGTCGTTGGCCGGTTACCGGGCCGGGTTCGTCGCGGGTGACCCCGACCTGGTGGCCGAGCTGCTGGCGGTGCGCAAGCACGCCGGGATGATGGTGCCCACGCCGGTGCAGGCGGCCATGGTCGCGGCGCTGGACGACGACGCCCACGAGCGGGCGCAGCGGGAGCGGTACGAACGGCGGCGCGCGGCGTTGCTGCCGGTGCTGCGGGCGGCCGGATTCACCGTCGACCACTCCGAAGCCGGCCTGTATCTGTGGGCCACGCGCGGCGAGCCATGCGCGGACACCGTCGACTGGCTGGCGGGGCGCGGCATCCTGGTGGCGCCCGGCCACTTCTACGGCCCGCGCGGCGCGCAACACGTGCGCGTCGCGTTGACGGCCACCGACGAGCGGATCGCCGCCGCGGTGCAGCGACTCGCCTGACCGGCGCCGCCCAACTGCCACCGTGGCGGCGGCGAACGTGCACAATGCATCGCAGGTGTTTCGCCCGCTCACGGTAAGGACGGTGGTCGTGACCGCTTCGGCCGGCAAGCTACGGATCCCCCTTTCGGTCGGGGACATCGCCAAGCGGGTGTTCCTGGGCAAGCCGTTGGTCACCGAGGACATCGCCTCCGAGAAGTTGTCGAATCCGGTTGCGCTTGGCGCTCTTTCACCGGACGCCGTGTCATCGGTCGCCTATGGTCCCGAGCAGATCCTGATCGAGCTGTTGCCGCACGCGGGGCTGGCCGCCTTCCTGTTGTTGCTTCCGATCACCGGTGTCATCCTGCTCATCCTCGTGCTGGTGGCCGCCTCGTATCGGCAGGTGGTCATGGCCTACACCCGGGCGGGCGGCTCCTACATCGTCGCCCGCGAGAATTTCGGGCCTCGGGTGGCGCAGATAGCCGCCGCCGCGTTGCTGATCGACTACGTGGTCACCGTTGCGGTGCAGTCGGCGGCCGGGACGGTCGCGGTGGTGTCGGCCGTCCCCGCGCTGGGCCCCTACAGCCTGGAAATCACGGTCGGTGTGGTGCTTGCCATCTGCTACGCCAACCTGCGCGGCTTGAAGGAAGCGGGCCTGCCGTTCGCGCTGGCCACCTATGCCTTCATCGGCATGGTCGGCCTGACCATCGTGGTCGGCGTCATCCGCGCGGCCATGGGGAACCTGCCGGTCTACGATCCCACGCACATGGCGGGAACCGTGCCCGTCCACCAGGGCAACGGGCTGGTGCTGGGGGCGACGATCTTGGTGTTGCTGCGAGCCTTCGCCAACGGAGGCTCGTCCCTGACGGGGGTGGAGGCCATCTCCAACACGGTCGACCACTTCCGAAAGCCGCAGGGCCGCAACGCCCGCCGAGTGCTCACGGCCATGGCCACCATCCTTGGCGTGTTGCTGGCCGGGGTCGCCTATCTGGCGCACGTCACCCACGCCACCCCGTATCTCACCGAGTACCCGTCGGTGCTGTCGCAGATCGGTCGCGCCGTATTCGGCAACGGCCTGCTCGGCAACGTCTTCTATACGCTGGTCCAGGCCGCCACCGCCGCCATCCTGTACACCGGCGCGAATACCAGCTTCAACGGGTTCCCGGCGCTGGCCAGCTTCGTCGCCGAGGACCGCTTCCTGCCGCGCCAACTCACCAAACGCGGTCACCGCCTGGTCTTCTCGAACGGCATCATCACGCTCACGGCGCTGTCCGTGCTGCTGTTGGTGGTGACGGGCGGCTCGGTCAACGCGCTGGTTCCCTTCTACGCGATCGGCGTGTTCACGGGGTTCTCGATGGCCGGCTACGGGATGACCAAACACCATTTGAGGCACCGCGAACCGGGATGGCGACGCCGCCTGGCCATCAACCTCTCCGCGGCCGTCCTGTCCACGATCGTGGTGGGCATCTTCGCGGTGGCGAAGTTCACCGAAGGCGCGTGGCTGGTGGTCATCGTCTTCCCGCTGCTGGTGTTCATACTGACGCGGCTCAACCGCGAATACCGCGCCGAGGCAGCCATTCTCGAGATGTTCCGCACCGACCGCCCGGAGTTGGTGAAGTACGCGCGGCACCGGGTGTTCGTGTTCGTCGACTCCGTCGACCTGGCGGTGATCGAAGCGTTGCGCTACGGCAGGGGATTGCGTGCCGACGAGTTGACCGCCGTGCACTTCATGGTGGACCCGGCCCACGCCGCCATACTGCGGAAGCGTTGGGACCACTTCGATCTGGACACCCCGCTGCGGGTCGTCGACTGCCCGGACCGGCGGATCATCCGGGCCGCGCAGCTGTTCGTCGCCAAGGCCCGCGACGAACAAGCGCGCACCAACGTGACGGTGCTGCTGCCGCGCCGGACGTTCGGGCGGCTGCTGGGGCGGCTGCTGCACGACCGCACCGCGGACAAGATCTCCAGCGCGGTGAGCCTGATCCCCGACGCGGCGGCGACGATCGTGCCGTACGACGTGGAATCGCGCATTCGGGAGGCCTACCCCGACACGTTCGAGCAACGGATCGCCGACGAGATCGACAAGCTCGAGGCGTGGGTGTCCAGGGGCGAGGACGAGAAGGTGGACGCCTACGAGCACCCGGAGCGGCCGGGGTCGGTCATCCTGGTGGCCGGCCTGATCTCCGGGCAACGGGCCACCGTCGAGGGGCGGGTCAGCGAGGTCGAGGACGTCAACGACCGCGGCCGCACCCTGCGCGAGGTCGTCGTCGGGGACAACAGCGGGGCGATCACCATCACCTTCCGTCCCGGCCACGGCGGCGCCGACATCCAGCCAGGCCAGCTGTTGCGGATAACCGGGAAGGCCCGCCAGACGGGCAACCGGCCCATTTCGATGGTCGACCCGACGTATCAGGTGATCGAGGACCCCGCGGAGGAGGTCGATTCCAGCGAGTCGGGGGACGCCGGCAAAGCGTAGCGCCTACCGGATTGCCCCCAAACGCTGTGGCTTCACAGCGTTTCGCGCACGCGGCCCCGTCCGGCGGGCGCTCTTCGTCGGTGTTCACCATCGCCGTTGCGCTGCCGGGGAAACCGCGGAAGCCACAGTCGCGACAGAGGTTTCACGGCGATCCGTCCCTGGCAAATTCGCGGGCCGGCCGTATTCTCCAAGCGGTTAAGCTGACGGAGTTCAGGTCGGTAAGCTGACACCCGCGCGACTGGCCAACGCCGTTGGGGGAGAACAGAGGACTGCACATTGCGTGCCGCAACCGCCACACCCGTTGCTGTCATCGGTATGGCCTGCCGGCTTCCCGGTGGAATCGATTCCCCGCAACGGCTGTGGGAGGCGTTGCTGCGCGGCGCCGATTTCGTCGGCGAGATACCCGCCGACCGGTGGGACGCGGACCTGTACTACGACCCCGAACCCGGCGTGCCCGGCCGGTCGGTGACGCGGTGGGGGGCCTTCCTGGACGACGTCGGCGGCTTCGACTGCGATTTCTTCGGCATGACCGAGCGCGAAGCCACCGCGATCGACCCCCAACACCGTTTGCTGCTGGAGACGTCCTGGGACGCCATCGAGCACGCGGGCCTCGATCCCGCGCGGTTGTCCCACTCGCAGACCGGCGTCTTCGTCGGGCTGACGCACGGCGACTACGAACTGCTCTCCGCCGACTGCGGCGCCGCCGAGGGCCCGTACGGCTTCACCGGCACCAGCAACAGCTTCGCGTCCGGGCGGGTCGCCTACACGCTGGGGCTGCACGGCCCGGCCGTCACCGTTGACACCGCGTGCTCGTCGGGGTTGATGGCCGTGCACCAGGCCTGCGGCAGCCTCAACAGCGGCGAGAGCGATTTGGCCCTGGCCGGCGGTGTCGCCGTGACCCTCGAACCGCGCAAGTCCGTCTCGGGGTCGCTGCAGGGCATGCTGTCGCCGACCGGCCGCTGCCACGCCTTCGACGTCAACGCGGACGGCTTCGTCTCCGGTGAGGGCTGCGTCGTGCTGCTGCTCAAGCGGCTCGACGACGCGCAACGCGACTCCGACCGCATCCTGGCCGTCCTGCGCGGCACGGCGGCCAACCAGGACGGCCGCACCGTCAACATCGCGGCGCCGTCGGAAACCGCCCAGGTGGCCGTCTACCGCAAGGCCCTGGAGACCGCCGGCGTCGACGCCGCCACGGTCGGCTTCGTCGAGGCGCATGGGACCGGCACCCCGGTCGGGGATCCGATCGAATACGCGAGCCTGGCCGCCGTGTACGGGACCGGCGGGCCCTGCGCGCTGGGCTCGGTCAAAACCAATTTCGGCCACCTGCAGTCGACCTCCGGACCGCTGGGGCTGATGAAGGCCATCCTCGCGCTACAGCACGGCACGGTGCCGCAGAACCTCCACTTCACCCGGCTGCCCGACGGGATGGCCGCGATCAAGACGGAACTGTTCGTGCCGCAGGCCAACACGCCGTGGCCCGGCGACCGGCGCCCGCGCCGCGCCGCGGTGTCGTCATACGGGATGTCCGGCACCAACGTGCATGCCGTCTTGGAGGAGGCGCCGCCGGAACAAGCGCCGCCGGCCGCCCCGAATGCCAACGGGGCGTTGTTGTTCCCGGTGTCGGCGACGTCCGCCGAACAATTGCGCGTCACGGCCGCCCGGCTGGCGGATTGGATCGACGCCGGCGGTGCCGGCACCGCCGGCCTGTCGGACGTCGGCTACACACTCGCGCGCCGCCGCGCACACCGGCCGGTGCGCACGGTGGTGTCCGCCGGCGACCTCGGTCAGCTGAGCGCGGCCCTGCGCGAGGTCGCCGGCGGCGACATCCCGCATCTACCCGCCGTGGGGCAGGACGACCGGGGACCGGTCTGGGTGTTCTCCGGCCAAGGCTCGCAGTGGTCGCAGATGGGCGCCGGGCTGCTGGCCTCCGAACCGGTGTTCGCCGCGACGATCGCGGCGATGGAACCGCTGATCGCCGCGGAATCGGGGTTCTCGGTGACCGAGGCCATGTCGGCGCCCGAGGTGGTGACCGGCATCGATCGGGTGCAGCCGACGATCTTCGCGATGCAGGTCGCGCTGGCCGAGACGATGAAGTCCTACGGGGCCCGTCCCGGCGCGGTCATCGGCCATTCGCTCGGTGAATCCGCCGCGGCGGTCGTCGCCGGTGGCCTGTCGCTGCAAGACGGCGTGCGCGTCATCTGCCGGCGCTCGAGGCTGATGGCGCGGCTCGCCGGGAGTGGCGCCATGGCGTCGGTGGAACTGCCGGGCCAACAGGTGTTGTCGGAACTGTCCATTCGCGGGATCTCCGACGTGGTCCTCTCGGTGGTCGCGTCGCCCACGTCGACGGTCGTCGGCGGCGACACGCAGTCGATCCGGGACCTGGTCGCGGTCTGGCAGGAGCAGGACGTGGTGGCGCGCGAGGTGGCGGTGGACGTGGCCTCGCACTCGCCCCAGGTCGAGCCGATCCTCGACGAACTGGTCGAGGCCCTCGCCGGCCTCGAGCCCAGGGAGCCGGAGGTTCCCTACTACTCGGCGACGCTGTGGAACCCCCGCGAACGGCCGTCGTTCACCGCCGACTACTGGGGCGAAAATCTAAGGTACACAGTGCGATTCGCGGCGGCCGTGCAGGCCGCCCTCAAGGACGGTTTCCGGGTGTTCGGCGAACTCTCGCCGCACCCCCTGCTCACGCACGCCGTCGAGCAGAATGCCGCCAGCCTGGACATGCCCATCGCGGCGCTGGCGGCCGTGCGCCGCGAACAAGAGCTGCCGGCCGGGTTGCGGGCGTTCGTCGCCGACGTGCACAGCGCCGGCGCCGTGGTCGACTTCTCGGTCCAATACCCGAGCGGCCGCCTGGTGGACGCGCCCATCCCGACGTGGACCCATCGCAGGCTCATGCTCAGCCGCGAGGCGAAGGAGCAGGCGCACGGCGCCTCGGTCCAGGCCGTCCATCCGCTACTCGGTGCGCACGTGCACCTGTACGAGGAACCGGAGCGACACGTCTGGCAGGGCGATGTCGGCACCGAGGCGCACCCGTGGCTCGGCGATCACCAAATCCACCACGTGGCAGCGCTTCCCGGCGCCGCGTACTGCGAGATGGCGCTGACCGCCGCGCGGGCGGTCCTCGGCGAACGGTCCGAGGTCACCGACATCACGTTCGAGCAGACCCTGCTGCTGGACGGCGGGACGCGGGCGTCGTCGGCGGCGACGGTCACCGCGCCCGGCGTTCTCGAGTTCACCGTGGACACCCACGAGGACGGCGAACGCGTGCGCCGGGCGCGCGCGGTCCTGCGCGCGCAGGAAGGGGCGGACGAGGACGGGCCGCAGCAGCCGCCCGCCCACGACATGGCCACGCTGATCGCCAATCATCCGTCCGGCATGGACGGCGCCGAGTTGCGAAAGGCGTTCGACGCCATCGGGATTCAATACGGTCCCGCCTTCTCGGGCCTGGCCGCCGCGCTCCTCGGCGACGTGGACACACCCACGGTGCTCGCCGAGGTGGCGCTGCCCGGAGCCATCCGCTCGCAGCAGTCGGGCTACGTGATCCACCCGGCCCTGCTGGACGCATGCTTTCAGTCGGTGGTCGTCCACCCGGTGGTCCAGCAGGCCGGCGCGGGTGGCCTGCTGCTGCCGGTCGGTGTGCGCCGGCTGCGCAGCCATGCCCCGGCGCGCAATGCGCAATACTGCCTGGCCCGGGTGACGTCGTCGGGCCCCGGCGAGTGCGAGGCGGACATCGATGTGCTGGACCAGTCCGGCGCAGTGCTCCTGACCGTCGAGGGGCTGCGGCTGGCCGGTGGGGTCTCCGAACGCGAACGAGCCGAGCGGCTGCTCAACGAGCGGTTGTTGGCCATCGAATGGGAGCCGCGGGAACTCCCGGACGCCGCGCGGGCCGAGCCGGGATCGTGGCTGCTGCTCACCGCGTGCGAGGCGACGGATCCGCTCGCGACCCAGCTGGGCGAGGCGCTCGATTCCGATGGCGCCCACTGCACCACGCTCTCGTTGCCGGTCGGGCCGGTGGAAACCGCCGGGCTGCGCGCGCTGCTGTCCGGCAACGGCCCGGCCGCCTCGAACGGGCACGGCCCGCTCAAGGGCCCGACGGGTGTCGTCGTGGTGACCGCGCCACCGGGCGGCGGCCCCGACCAGGCGCGGCGCGCCCGCGACTACGTGTCGCACCTGGTGGCCGTCGCGCGTGAGCTCTCCGAGCTGCCCGGCGAGTCGCCCCGGCTCTTCGTGGTCACCAGGAACGCCGCCAGCGTGGCCGCCGGCGATGTGGCCAACCTGGAACAGGCCGGGCTGCGTGGACTGCTGCGGGTGATCGACTCCGAGCACCCGCACCTGAGCGCCACCCAAATCGACGTCGACGCGACGACCGGGCCGGAACACGTTGCGGCGCAACTCAAGAGCGGCTCGGGAGAAGACGAGACCGCCTGGCGCCAGGGGGAGTGGTACACCGCGCGGCTGCGGCCCGGTCCGCTGCGCCCGGCCGAACGGCAGACCGCGGTCGTCGATCACGAGCGGGACGGCATGCGCCTGCAGATCCGCACCCCCGGTGACCTCGAATCGCTGGAGTTCACCGCGTTCGACCGCGTCCCGCCCGGGCCGGGGGAGATCGAGGTCGCGATCGCCGCGTCCACCATCAACTTCGCCGACGTGCTGGTGGCCTTCGGCCGCTATCCCACCTTCGAGGGCTACCAACAGCAATTGGGCGGGGACTTCGCCGGCGTGGTCACCGCCGTCGGCCCCGACGTCACCGAGCATCGGGTGGGCGACCGCGTCGGCGGCATGTCCCGCAACGGCTGCTGGGGCACCTTCGTCATCGCCGACGCCAGGCACGCGGTCACCCTGCCGCCCGACCTCGCTTCCGAAGACGCCGCCGCCGTGGCCACCGCCTCGGCGACCGCCTGGTACGGCCTGCATGACCTGGCCCGCATCGCGCCGACCGACAAGGTGCTGATCCACTCCGGCACCGGGGGCGTGGGACAGGCGGCCATCGCGATCGCCCGGGCCGCGGGCTGCGAAATCTTCGCGACCGCGGGCAGCCCCCAGCGCCGGCAATTGTTGCGCGACATGGGAATCGAGCACGTCTACGACTCGCGCAGCACGGCGTTCGCCGACGAGATCCGCCGTGACACCGGCGGATACGGCGTCGACGTGGTGCTCAACTCGCTGTCCGGCGCCGCGCAGCGTGCGGGAGTCGAGTTGCTGGCGTTCGGCGGCCGATTCGTCGAGCTGGGCAAGCGTGACATCTACCGCGACACCCACCTCGGGCTGTTCCCGTTCCGCCGCAACCTGTCGCTGTTCGCGGTCGACCTGGCGTTGCTGACGTTCAGCCATCCCGGCACCGTCCGACGCCTGCTGACCACCGTGTACCGCCGCACGGCCGACGGCGGGCTGCCGTTGCCGCGGACCACGCACTTCCCGATCCACGACGCGGCCGCCGCGGTCCGCCTGGTGGCGGGCGCCGGCCACACCGGCAAGGTGGTGCTCGACGTGCCGCGCACGGGACGCAGTGTGGCCGCCGTCCCGCCGGAAAACGTGCGACCGTTCCGCACCGACGGCGCCTACATCGTCACCGGCGGCATCGGCGGGCTGGGCTTGTTCCTGGCGGGTCAGATGGCGGCGCGCGGCGCCGCACGGATCGTGCTGAATTCCCGCTCGGCGCCCAACGAGCAAGCCCGCCAAGACATCGAGCGTCTCCGCGCCGACGGGGCCGACATCGCGGTGGAGTGTGGCGACATCGCCGAGCCGGGCACGGCCGAGCGGCTGGTGGCGTCCGCGACCGAGACCGGACTGCCGGTGCGCGGCGTGCTGCACGCGGCCGCGGTGGTCCAGGACGCCACGCTGGCCAACGTGACCGACGAACTCATCGACCGATGCTGGGCGCCAAAGGTTTACGGAGCCTGGAACTTGCATCACGCGACGGCGGACCAGCCGCTGGACTGGTTCTGTTCGTTCTCCTCGGCCGCCGCGCTGGTCGGATCGCCGGGCCAGGGCGCCTATGCCGCGGCCAACAGCTGGCTGGACGCCTTCGCCCATTGGCGGCGCAGCCAGGGGTTGCCGGGCAGCGCGATCGCCTGGGGCGCATGGTCGGAGGTCGGCCGCGCCACGGCGCTCGCGGAAGACGCCGGCATCGCGATCAAGCCGGCGGAGGGTTACCACGCCTTCGAATCCCTGCTGCGCTACGACCGCGCCTACACCGGCTACGCGCCGATCATGGGAACGCCCTGGTTGACCTCGTTCGCGCAACGCAGCCGGTTCGCCGAAGCTTTCCAGTCGATGGGATCCGGCAACCCCGACACCGGCAAATTCCTGGCCGAACTCAAGGCGCTGCCCCGCGAGGAATGGCCGACCGCCATCCGCCGGCTGGTGTCCGGCCAGATCAGTCTGTTGCTGCGCCGCACAATCGATCCCGATCGTCCACTCTCCGACTACGGACTGGATTCGCTGGGAAACCTGGAGCTGCGAACGCGCATCGAGACCGAAACCGGGATCCGCATCAGCCCCACCAAGATCACCACGGTTCGCGATCTGGCCGAGCACCTGTGCGACGAGTTGGCCGCCGCGGAAACCGCGGCTTCGCCGTCCTGACCGGAAGCGCGGCCGGGAACTTCGGCTCACCGTGCTCGTAACCGTCGGCGCCGGGGCCAGGCGGCGCGCCCCGCCCGCCCGGCGCGGCGGCGCTCGACCCCGCGACGCCCGGAGCTGGTCGAATGCGGCGGGCGCGGCCGCCGCGGCACGGTGGCGGGAAGACGGAAATCTCCTGTAAATTGGCCATCTTAAGTAACCGACCGGCCACAACCCGGTTTGATTGGTGAGCGATCTGGTGAAGGTCGTGGGAGGACTTGCACGGGATCGGTGTCGAGGAGCCGAAAATGTCGAACAACATCACCTGGCACGAACACCACATCAGTCGCGACAGCCGGGAGAAGCTCAACGGGCACCGAGGCTGCGTCCTCTGGTTCACCGGGCTCAGCGGCAGCGGGAAGAGCACGGTGGCCAACACCGTCGAGCAGAGGCTGTACGAGCGGGGCATCCGGAGCTATCTCCTCGACGGGGACAACGTCCGCTACGGGCTCAACGCCGGGCCCGACACCCTGGAGCCGCGCCACGGCGTGGCGTTCGCCAAGAGGTTCGGCCTGGGCTTCTCCGCCGAAGACCGCGAGGAGAACATCCGGCGCATCGGCGCGGTCTCGAAGTTGTTCTGCGAGGCCGGCGTCATCGCGCTGACGGCCTTCATCAGTCCCTACCGGCGGGACCGCGATGCGGTGCGCGAAACGCTGCTCGAGGGCGACTTCCAGGAGATCTTCGTCGACACCCCCATCGAGATCTGCGAAAAGCGCGACCCCAAGGGGCTGTACAAGAAGGCCCGGGCCGGCGAGATCAAGGGGTTCACCGGCATCGACGACCCGTACGAGGCTCCGGTGGAACCGGAACTGCGACTCGAGGGCGGCGCGAAGGACGCGGACACGCTGGCCGAGGAGGTGATTGCGCACCTCGAGAAGGTCGGCGTCATCCCCGCCCTCGCGCGCAGCCAGGAGCCGACGGGCGGGGTTTAGGAATCGGCACGGGCACCGAAGACGTTGCCAGGAAAGTGTTGCACTGCGAAGCGAGAGGCATCGAATGAGCTATACGGGTCACAACGGCAAGCCGATCGTGGAGCGGGTGGCCACCGAAAACGCGGCCGGCCGGATCCAGGGCCTGGCGCGGGTGCCCATCTCGAAGGCGACGGCGCACGAGGTCATCAGCCTGTCCTACGGGTTCTTCACGCCGCTGACCGGGTTCATGGGCCGGCAGGAGGTCGACACCACGCTGGACAAGTTGGCCTTGCCGGACGGGACGCTGTGGAGCATCCCGATCGTGTTCGACCTGTCCTCCGACGACATCGACACGCTGGGCGTCCAAGAGGGCGCCAGCGTCGTGCTGGAGTACTCAGACGCTCCCATCGCGATCCTGGACGTCACCGAGATCTACGAGTACGACCTGCAGCGACTGGCTGAGAAGACTTACGGCACAACGGATCCCCGGCATCCGGGAGTGAAGAAGACGCTGGCGTACGCGAACCGGTTCGTCGCCGGCGACGTCACGCTCATCAACGAGCCGGTGTTCAACGAGCCCTTCAAGAGCTTCTGGCTCACGCCCAGGCAGCACCAGGACGCGCTCGCGGAAAAGAACTGGACCCACGTCGTCGCGCATCAGACCCGCAACGTCCCGCACACCGGACACGAGGCGCTGATGAAGCAGGCGTGGTTGGCCGCCAACGAAGACCAGCCGGTCGACGACCTGAGCACGGGCGTGCTGGTCAACGCGATCATCGGGCAGAAACGGGTGGGCGACTACATCGACGAGGCGATCCTGCTCACGCAGGACGAGCTCAGGAAGAGCGGGTATTTCCGGGAGGACGTCCACAAGGTGACCTTCACGCTGTGGGACATGCGATACGCGGGTCCGCGGGAGGCCATCTTCCACGCGATCCTGCGCACCAACCTCGGGTGCACGCACCACATGTTCGGCCGCGACCACGCCGGCGTCGGCGAGTTCTACCACCCGTACGACTCGCAGAACCTCCTTCAGGAACACCGTTCGGAGCTGGGCATCAAACCGGTGTTCCTGCGCGAGAACTGGTATTGCCCCGAATGCCGGGAAGTGACCAATTCGGCGCTGTGCGGGCACGACTCCAAGGCGCAGAGTTTCAGCGGAAGCCTGATCAGAAGCATCCTGACCGACGAGGTGAAGCCCACCCAGCAGGTGATGCGGCACGAGGTGTTCGAGGTGGTTCTCGAGGCGGCCGCCAAGTACGGCCAGGGCTCGCCGTTCGTCACCGAGGAGTACCTGGCGGACCGGCTGCCCGTGTTCACGCTGAACCCGCTGGAGGGGGCCCGATCATGAGCGGCGACGTCAAGAAGATCAAGGTCAACGTCTGGATCAACGAGGAGCGGCTCGAGGCGCTGGCGAAAGCCGGGATGGCCGACTCGGCGAAGGAAGCCTTCGCGGGGATGAAGCTCTTGGAGATTTATACCACCGAAGAGCAGAAGGACGTTGTGCTGCAACGCTTTCCGGGGTCAAAGTACGACTCCGCCACCACGAAGTCCATCGAGTTGCTGCCCAAGAAGGTCAAGGACCGGCTGCTGGAGCTGTCCATCGCCCTGCACTCCACGGGCCCCGACGTGGTGGACCGCTTCCTCGCCGAATCGCAGCCGTAGGCGCGGCGCTCAGGCGTCCAGTCGGGTGAACTCCTGACGGCGGTACTGCTCGACGCAGGCCGCGCGCCGGATCTTGCCGCTCGTCGTGGTGGGAATCGACCCGGGCGACACCAGCACGAGATCGGCGACATTGAGACCGTGCGAATTCGAAATCGCCGCGGTGACATCGTTTTTGACGACGGCGAACCGGCGCGACACCTCCTCGTCGGAGTCGCCGCGCTTCTTCATCTCGATGATGGTCACCAGCTTCTCGGTCTCGTCCACCGGCACCGAGATCGCCGCGACGCGGCCCCCGGTGATCCCCTGCACCGTCGACTCGATGTCCTCGGGATAGTGGTTGCGCCCGTAGACGATCAGGAGATCTTTGGTCCGGCCCACGATGAACATCTCGCCCTCGGAGACGAACCCGAGGTCGCCGGTGCGCAGCCACGGTCCTTCCGGCGTGCCCGGCGACGGGTCGACCAGGACGCCGACGAAGGTGCGTGCGGTCTCCTCGGGCTTCTGCCAGTAGCCGCCGGCAACGTTTTCGCCATGGACCCAGATCTCGCCGACCTTTCCCGGCGGGCATTCCCGGCGGGCGTCGGGGTCGACGATCCGCACCGCCGGCGATGTCGGCATGCCGTAGCTCAGCAGCGGCGAGCCACTCTCCGCCGGGCAGCGTTCCGCGGACCCCTCGGACAACTTCTCTGATTCGAAGTGCACCACCCGCGGGGCCCCGCGGGTGGTGCGGCTGGTGACGTACACCGTGGCCTCGGCCAATCCGTAGGACGGGCGCATCGCGCGGTCGTCAAAGTTGTACGGCGCGAAGCGTTTAGCGAACCGGTCCAGCGTGGCGGGGTGGATGCGTTCGGCGCCGCTGACGACGCCCAGGACGTTGCCCAGGTCGACGCCGTCCAGGTCTACGTCCTTCGTCTTGCGGACGGCCAGCTCGAAGGCGAAGTTCGGCGCCGCCGACATCACCGGGGTGCCGATCGACATCGCATGGATCCACCGTGCCGGTCGTTGGAGGAAGGCGACCGGGCTTGTCAGGTCACCGCGATAACCGCCCATGATCGGCGCGATGACGCCGAGCACCAACCCCATGTCGTGGTAGAAGGGCAGCCAGGAGACGGCGGCCGTTTCGCGTGGCGGGACGCCGTTGAACTCGGCGAAATAGGCGGCCATCAGCTGCTGGAAGTTCACGCGCAGGTTGCGGTGCGAGATCATGACGCCGGCCGGCAGTCGCGTCGAGCCGGACGTGTACTGCAGGTAGGCCGTGTCGGGGGCGCCGTTGAGCCGGATGCCCGGCGCGGAGGGGTCGTCCAAATCGAGCGCATCGACCTCGACGACCGCCGGGGTGGTCGTCGGGCCCGGCTGCCCGAGGTACTCGGTGATGGTGCCGGCGACCGCCGACGTGGTGAGCACGACGGTGGGTGTGGTGTCGGCCAGGACGGCGCTCACGCGTTCGTCGTGTGAGCCCACCGCCGGGACGGGCAGCGGCACCGCGATCAGCCCGGCCTGCATGGCGCCCAGGAAGGCCACGATATAGGGCAGGCCCTGCGGAGCCAGGATCACGGCCCGGTCCCCGACGGCGCCGTGCCGCTTGACCTCGTGCGCGACGTTCAGGGTCCGCTGGTACAGCTGCGCCCACGTCAACGTCTCGGTGACGCCCGCCCAATCGTGCTCGTAGTCGGTATAGCGGAACGCGATTTCGTCGGGCTGCAGACCCGCGCGTTCACGCAGCAGGGAGACCACCGACGCGTTCTGCATGCGGGTTAGGCTACCGCTCTTCTTCCGCTTGCGGACGAAGGTCGCGCCAGGCCCCGGTTCCGCCCGCCGGCGCTACGGTCCCGGCCGCGGGCCGCCGCGTGCGCCCGACTGCGCCGGGCCGTCCCGCGCCAACGAATACCGTTGTGGCCCAGCCTCGTTCAAGGTGCATCCGGGCCGTGGTCCCAGGTGTGCGGCAACATCGGTGTGCGCGCGGCGCCGTCGAAGGCATCGTCGCGCAGCGCGGTCAGTCCTGCCGGCATGCCGGCCCCCTTGGCGGGCGCGGTTCCGGTGAAGCCCAGGGTTTCCGCGCCCCGATCCGAGGCGCTCGACGACGGTTCCGCGTCCAGGTACTCGTATCGGCGGCCGAGTTGCGTGACCTCCGCCCGGCGGCGCCGCGCCTGCGAAACCTGGTTCGGGGCCTCGGCCGCCGCGGGGACCTCGACGAGACCCGACCGGGCCGCCCGCTTCGCGCGCGCCCTGGCGCTCACCGAACCACGGGCATCGGCCGTCAACTGGCCGACCAGGTACGCCAGGGCCGGCATCGTCGTCCCGGGCGGCGCCGACGGCGTCGGTGGCGGGGGGCCGGGCGTGGGCGGCGCGGGTGCCGCGGCGGGCGCCGGGGCCGGCGCGGCCGCAAGCGCCGGAGCCGGGCTGGGCGCGGGCGGCGGGGTCGGTGCCAGCGCCGCCGGGACGAACGACGGGGCGGGCAGGACCGGAGGCACCGGGATGGCATGCAGCCCAGCCAAACCCGTCAGGCCGGCGAGACCACCGGCCAGGGCGGGAACCACCAACGGAATCACCGACGCGGTCAGCAGCGGCACGATGACCGGGATCAGCACGATCATCTGCTCGAGCAGCGTCTTGATCAACGCGATGGTGTCGGTGATGATCGTGCCGATGGCTTCGATGGCGGTGAACAACAAGGTCCAGGCGATGGTCGCGGGATTGCCCGAAGCGAACGCCGCGGCAAGGTCGGCCGCGATGAACGAGAAGGTCTGCGCCAGATAGGCGAAGTACGAGCCGAAATCCATCGGATAGCCGAGGGCGAACGCGATGTTGAACGGGTTGAGGAAGCTCAGCGGATTGCCGAGGACGGGCAGCCACGGGTCGAACCCCGAGAACAGCGTTTTGAAGAACGGGTTGTTCATCAGCAGATCGATGAACGGCTGGATGAACCTGTTGTAGAAGTCGATGAAGCCGATCCGCTCCAGCCAGTCGAGCACCTCGTTCTGCCGGTCGGGTGGCAGCGGCGACACGGAGGAAGCGGCCGCCGGCGTGTTGGCGGCCATGACTTGGGGGGCCGGCGTCGTTTCCGGGGCGGCGGCTACCGCAGCGGCGGCGGTGCCCTCGTAGGCGCTCATCACGGTGGCGGCCTGTGTCCACATCCGGGCGTAGTCGGCCTCATTGAGCGCGATCGGGACGGTGTTCAGGCCGAAGAAATTCGTCGCCACCAGCACGGCGTGGGTGGCGTGGTTGGCGGCCAGCTCGGGCAGGCTCGGCATGGCGGCCAGCGCCGCGCAATAGGCGGCGGCCACCGCTTGGTGCTGGGCGGCCATGGCCGCGCCGTCGGCGCCGGCGCGCGCCAGCCACGCGAGATACGGCGTGTGCGCGGCCAGGTAGGCATCCGCGGTCGGCCCGTCCCAAGCCCCGGCCTGCACCGCGCCCAGTAGCGCGGTCAGCTCGGCGGCGGCCTGGCCGTACTCGGCGCTCAGCGAGCTCCAGGTCGCCGCGGCGGCCAGCAGCGGGCCCGGCCCGGGTCCGCCGCTGAGTAGCGCGGAGTGCACCTCGGGAGGGGAGGCCATCCAGATCGGGGCGGTCATCGGCCGCCGCCTTGGGGAGTGGTCAAAGCCGTTGCCGCGCAGATCATGCGGGCGGGTCGGGTGTGAGCGTGGCGCCGGGGCGCCGAATCGGTGGTGGCGTCGACGGCCACCCATGCCTGGAGACGGGACATGGTGAGTGACAGCTCTCTCGGGGTGCACCGCCCCGGGTCGCAGGACGCGATGACGCGAGTGTCCTGGCTCTCGGATCGCCGCTCGCCTCGCCTTCCAGCTTTTCAGCCGTGGCTCTTGAGGGTCGCTCCCCGATGACAGTGGCGGGACCGCGCCGGATTCGCACCGGCTTCCTGCATCGTCATCACCTTACGGGTGACATTGTCGCATGGGTCGCGACCGCAGGTTGGCAAACCCCGGCAAAGTCCTCGGCGAAACCGCGTCAGCCGCCTTCGGCTACTCGCAGTGCCAGCGAAAACAGCAGCCGCGCCTCGGGATCGGCCAGCGATGTGTCCAACAACTTCTCGATACGCCGGATGCGATAGCGAACCGTGTTGGGGTGCACCCGCAACTTCCGCGCGGCGGACGCGATATCGCCGAAACCGTCCAGATACACGCGCAGCGTCTCGGCCAGGACGGGATCGTCGGCCCGCAGGCCGACGATCCGCGGGTCGGTCAGGCGCCGCTCGCGACCGATCAGGGTGACGATCTCGTCGAGCAGGACGGTGGTGCGCGCCTCGGCCAGCGACGTCACCTGCGGAATCGAAATGGGATGGCGCGCAGCGCTGTCCAGCACGCGGTCCAGCTCGGCGCGCGCGCCGGCGATTCCGGCGAGGCCGGCGACCGGTGCGGCGATGGCGGCCCGCAGCTGCACCCCGAGCTCCGTGCGCATTGCCGCGACGGTGCCGCGCACCCACGAGGACACGGCGCGGGCCTGCGTCTGGGGCAGCAGGACGTAGATGCGCGACCCGCGAGAGGCCACCTGGGCGTCCCGGCGAAAAGCGCTGGCGCTCAGCGCCATCACGTCGGCGAGCCGGACCTGCCGCGGTATGTCGTCCCCGGCGTCCCAGCCGATCAGCGCCGCGGTGTCGTCGGCGGCGAGGCCGAGTTCGCGGGCGACCGCATCCACGTCGGGTTCGCCGTCGACCAGGCCCAACAGCTGGTGCACCCGCCGCGCGTGGGTGGACGGCCGGGCGGCCAACCGCGCCATGATGCGCGCGGCCAGCACCGCCGCGCCCCGCAAGATCTCCTCGGCGTCGTCGGCCAGGGGTTGGCTGCCCTGCTGCACCCAGATGGTGCCGGCGAACTCCGGCGGCCGCCGCGCGTCGGGTTGGTAGATCCCGACGGCAAGCCGGGGGCGCAGACCCAACTCCGGGCGCTCGGCCACTCGGACCACCCCGTCGCCGGCTCGCAGCGCGTCGAAAATGCCCCACTGGCCGATCCATTCGAGATGCTCGGGCGGCCCCGCCCTGCCCAGGATGGACAGCCGGCGCAGCTCGTCGGCTTCGTCGTTGGAGGCCGAATACGCCAACACGTGCGACTGGGCATTCTCGATGCTGACCATGCCGTGGATGCGGTCGGCCAGCGACTGCGCCAAGCCGAACAGGTCGGTGCCCGAGTCCTCCGCCGCGTCCGCGCGGTCGCCGTGGTGCGCCAGCACGTGATTGACCAACTGATAGAGCCGCTCCCAGCGCGCCCGCGGCTCGACGGCCACCACCGCCGCCCCCGCCCCGACCGCCGCGCCCACCAACGCGGTCGACGGCTCCTTCGCGAAGATCGCCGCCGGCACGCGCTCGCGCGCCTGCTTGGCGATCCACCGCAGCGCCTCGTCGTCGGCGACCCCCAGCAGGAAGAACACGTCGGCCGAGCCCGCGGCCGCCGCCAACCCCAGCCGCACGTCGTCGCTGTCGATCAGCGCCGCCGAGCCGACCGCAAGGTCCAAGCCCCGCGGCGCCTCCACCAGGCTGACCAGGGTCGCGTCCAGCGCCAGCAGCAGCTGCCCCAGACCCACACCTGCCATTGTCCGATCGTACTACCGCAACGGCACTATCTTGTCCGATCAGCTAACTCGGGGAGTCGGCACGGCGAGGATCCTGGCCACATGGACGCGATCACCGAGGTGCCGTTGCCGGCCAACGAGCCGGTCCATGACTATGCGCCGAACTCGCCCGAACGCGGCCGGTTGCGCGGCGAATTGGCCGCGCTCGCCGACCAGCCCATCGACCTCCCGCACGTCATCGGCGGCAGACACCGGATGGGCGACGGTGACCGCGTCGACGTCGTTGCGCCACATCGTCATTCCGCCAGGTTGGGCACCCTGACGAACGCCGGCCACGCCGAGGCGGTAGCGGCGATCGACGCCGCCACCGCCGCCAAGCACACTTGGGCGGCAATGCCTTTCGACGAGCGCGCGGCCGTGTTCTTGCGGGCCGCCGATCTGCTGGCCGGGCCGTGGCGGGAGAAGATCGCCGCGGCGACGATGCTCGGCCAGTCAAAATCCGCCTACCAGGCCGAAATCGACTCGCCCTGCGAGCAGATCGACTTCTGGCGCTTCAACGTGGCCTTCGCGCGCCAGATCCTGGCGCAGCAGCCGATCAGCGGACCCGGGGAATGGAACCGCAGCGACTATCGCCCGCTGGACGGCTTCGTCTATGCCATCACGCCGTTCAATTTCACCTCGATCGCCGGCAACCTGCCGACCGCGCCGGCGCTGATGGGCAACACGGTGGTGTGGAAGCCGTCGATCACCCAGACGCTGTCGGCCTATCTGACCATGCAGCTGCTCGAGGCGGCCGGGTTGCCGCCCGGCGTGATCAACCTCGTCGCCGGTGACGGCTTCGCCGTCTCCGAGGTCGCGCTGGCCGACCCGCGGCTGGCCGGCATCCACTTCACCGGTTCGACGGCCACCTTCCAGCACCTGTGGCAGCAAGTGGGCACCAACATCGGCCGCTACCACAGTTATCCGCGACTGGTGGGCGAGACCGGCGGCAAGGATTTCGTGGTGGCGCACCCCTCGGCGCAGCCGGATGTGTTGCGCACCGCGCTGATTCGCGGTGCGTTCGACTACCAGGGGCAGAAATGCTCGGCGGCGTCGCGGGCGTTCGTCCCGCATTCGGTCTGGCGGCGGATGGGCGACGAATTCCTGGGCGAGTCGGCCGCGCTGCGCTACGGCGACATCACCGACCTGACCAACTACGGCGGTGCACTGATCGACCGGCGGGCGTTCACCAAGAACGTCGACGCCATCGAGCGGGCGAAGAGCGCCGCCCACGTCACCATCGCGGTGGGCGGCGAATACGACGACAGCGTCGGTTACTTCGTGCGCCCCACGGTGCTGCTCTCCGACGACCCCACCGACGAGTCGTTCGCCACCGAGTACTTCGGTCCGCTGCTGTCGCTGCACGTGTACCCCGACGACGACTACGAACGAATCCTCGATGTCATCGACACCGGTTCGCGGTACGCGCTGACCGGTGCGGTCATCGCCGACGACCGCGACGCCGTGCTGACCGCGCAGGAGCGCCTGCGCTTCGCCGCCGGAAACTTCTACGTCAACGACAAGCCCACGGGCGCGGTCGTCGGGCGCCAGCCGTTCGGCGGCTCGCGCGGTTCGGGCACCAACGACAAGGCCGGGTCGGTGCTGAACCTGCTGCGGTGGACCTCGGCCCGCACCCTCAAGGAGACGTTCGTCCCGGCGACCCAGCACACGTATCCGCACATGGCGGCCGACTGATGCCGGGGCTGTTCGCCAGCACGCTGCGGCCGGCGATCATGGCCGCCAGCCGGCGATCGGGATTGCGGCGCGCCGCCGAAGGGCTGCCGGTGACCCGCCGCGTGGTGCATCGCTTCGTGCCTGGCGAGACGATCGGGAGCGCGCTGGACAGCGTTGCGGCGCTGCGCGCTTCGGGCCGCTTGGTCAGCATCGACTATCTGGGTGAGGACGTCACCGACGCCGCCGACGCCGACGCGGCGGTGCGGGTCTACCTCGATCTGATCGACCACCTGGCCCGGTTACACGACGGCGGACCCGTTCGGCCGCTCGAGGTGTCGCTGAAGTTGTCGGCGCTGGGGCAGGCGCTGGGGCGCGACGGTGAGAAGGTCGCCCGGGAGAACGCCCACGCGATTTGCGAGGCGGCGCGGCGGGCCGGCGTGTGGGTCACGGTGGACGCCGAAGACCACACCACGACGGATTCGACGCTGTCGATCGTGCGCGATCTGCGGCTCGACTTTCCCTGGCTGGGCCTGGCTTTGCAGGCCTACCTGCGGCGCACCCTCGCCGACTGTGCCGAATTTGCGGCGACGGGAGCCCGAATTCGGTTGTGCAAGGGCGCCTACGACGAACCGGCGGCGGTCGCCCATCGCGACCCCGCCGCCGTCACCGAGGCCTACCTGCGCTGCCTGCGGGTGCTGATGACCGGCTCGGGCTACCCGATGGTGGCCAGCCACGACCCGGCCATCATCGAGGCGGTGCCCGCGCTGGCGCGCGAAGCGGGCCGCTCCGCAGCCGACTTCGAGCATCAGATGCTGTACGGCATACGTGATCTCGAGCAGCGCCGGCTTTCGGAAGCGGGAAACCAGGTCCGCGTGTACGTGCCGTTCGGCACCCAGTGGTACGGCTACTTCATGCGCCGGCTGGCCGAGCGGCCCGCCAACCTGACGTTCTTTCTGCGGGCTCTGGCGCAGCGCGGGCATTGAGTGTGCGTCGAGGGCTTCGAGCGTGCCGGCTCGGCGACGACACGCCGACGGTCACGCCCTGACCGCACGGTCAAAGCCCACAGCGCACCAACGGGCGTAGCCTTTCGGCCATGAGCCTGGTCATCGAGGAGATGCCCGATCTCGGTATCACCCGGGTCTCGCGCTGGGTCTTCAACTGCTACGTCCTGCGCGGCGGCGACGGCGCGGTGGTGGTCGACGCCGGATTGCCCCGGGTCGCCAGCGATCTGGCGGGGATGCTGAATCGGCTCGGCGGCACGGTGCACGCGGTGGTGGCGACGCATGGACACAGCGACCACGTCGCCGGCGCGGCCGAACTGGCCGCCCGCTATCCAGCCCCCATCTGGTTGCCCGCCCGCACGCTTACCTACCTCGACGGGGCGAAGCCGCGCACGCCGACTCTCGGCCGGGCCGCGAGCATCTGGCCCACCCTGATCGATCAGCCACTCGATCGCGTCGGCTTCAGCGGGTTTCTGGGCGGCGCTCGGCTGGCGGGGTACGGCACGCCGGCCGGCATGCGCTGGACGGGGGCGTCGCCCCGCGGCGGGCTGACCGACGGCCAGTCGCTGCCCGGCGCGCCAGAGTGGACCGTCATCAACGCGGGCGGTCACACCGACGACAGCATCGCGCTGTGGAACCCGACGACGCGCACGCTGCTCTCGGGCGACGCCGTGCTGACCGTGCGCGGCAAGGTTTGGCACACGCCGGAAATCGTCGACGCGGCCAGCGCCGCCGCCACGCGAAAGCGGCTGGAAGAGTTGCCGGTTGCGCATCTCTTGCCCGGCCACGGGCGACCGGTTCATGCCGCGGAAACCGTGTGGCCGCAACAGCGTCGTTGATGTCGCCAGGGTGGCGACACGCCGACAGTCACCGCCCCGGACGCACAGCTCAAAGCTGGGGAGCCGCTAGCTGCGCCGCGGCCGCGGCCGGTCGCCCGCGAAGCCACGCACCACGTGCGCGCGCACGAACTCGGCCGCCACCTCGGGATCGTCCATGTCGCGCATCGAGGACGGCGTGCTGAAGAGCGAGAACAGGATGCGCGCAAACCATTCCGCGGCGGCCTCGACGTCGAGGTCCTTGCGCACCTCGCCGGTGAGCCGCGCGGCCGACAGGTAGGGCGCGAAGAAGTCGACGCACTCACGCAGCAGCACGGCCGCGTCCTTGGTCAGCAACAGGCTGACCGCGTCCTCGTCGAAGTACTTCTCGGACGCGATGGACCGCCGCGCCTGGGTTACGAAAACCGCTGCCTGGCTGAGCTTTTCCTCGAGTGAACCGCCCCGGTCCATGGCCTTTGACATCTCCCGATAGAACCGCTCGGAGGCGTGTTCGGCGCACGCCTCGATGATCGCGGCCTTGTCGCTGAAGTACTCGTAGATGGTGCTGCGGGAAACGCCTGCCGTCCTGGCGATGTCTACTATCGTCGCCTTCTGCAGTCCCTGTTTGCCGAAACAGGCGTACGCGGATTCCACGATCAGCTCGCGGGTTTCGATGGCCTGTGCCGCTTCCGTCATCACGACATCCTCTAATCCGAGGGCGCGAGGATCAAACCGCTGGTGGGCACCCCGGTGCCCGACGTGACCAGGACGTGCTCGACGTTGTCGACCTGGTTGTAGGACGTGCCGCGCACCTGGCGCACCCCCTCGGTGATGCCGTTCATGCCGTGGATGTAGGCCTCGCCGAGCAGTCCGCCGTTGGTGTTGATCGGGAACTCTCCGCCCAGCGAGAGCCGCTCGACGGTGGCGAAGTCCTTCGCCTCGCCGCGCCCGCAGAATCCGAGTTCCTCCAGCTGGGTGAACACGAACGGCGTGAAATGGTCGTAGATGAAGGCGGTTTGGATGTCCTGCGGCTTGAGGCCCGAGTCGCGCCACAGCCGCTGGGCGACCACACCCATTTCGGGCAGGCCGGTGATGTCGTCGCGGTAGTAACTGGTCATCATCTCGCCGTTGGCGGCCGCCCCCTGGGCGGCCGCGGTGATGATGGCCGGCGGCTGCCGGAGGTCGCGCGCGCGTTCGGCGCTGGTGACCACGAGCGCGACCCCGCCGTCGCTCTCCTGGCAGCAATCCAGCAGCCGCAGCACGGGTTCGACGATCCAACGCGAATTCTGGTGGTCTTCCAGTGTGATCGGGCGCTGGTAGAACCAGGCGTCGGGATTGCGGGCCGCGTGTGTGCGGTCCACGACCGCGATGCGGCCGAAGTCCTCGTTCGTGACGCCGTAGGTCGACATGTAACGCTGGGCGTGCATCGCGACCCACGCGGCGGGGGTGAGCAAGCCAAAGGGCGCGTAATGCGCCATGAACAAAGGGGTTCCGAGGTCGGTGCGCCCGCTGCCGCCGAACCGCATGCCGGAGCGTTCGTTGAAGGCGCGCCAGCACACCACCACGTCGGCGACGCCCGTCGCGACGGCCATCGCGGCGTGCACGACGGTACCGGCCGCGGCCCCGCCGCCGTGGTGCACGCGGGAGAAGAAGCTCAGGTCACCGATGCCGACGTTGCGCGCGATCTCGATCTCATCGCTGGAATCCATGGTGAAGGTGACCATGCCGTCGACGTCGCTGGGTGCCAGTCCGGCGTCGTCGAGTGCGGCGCTCACCGCCTCGCAAGCCAATTGTAGTTCGCTGCGGCCGGACTCCTTGGAGAATTCGGTCTGGCCGATCCCGACGATGGCGGCGGCGCCCGGCAGCGAGCCGCTCATGCGCCCGCCTCGTCGAGCAGGCTGAGGACCGCGGTGCCCGAGACGTGGTCACCCAGGCTGTTCGAACCCTTGAACGTCACCTCGACGAAGTTCTCACCACCGGTGCCCTCGGTCTTCCCGGTGACGCTGCCGGTGAAGCGTAGCGGGTCGTCCGGAAAGCACGGCACGCCAAGGCGTATCGACAGCTTCTTGACCATCGCTTCGGGTCCGGCCCAGTCGGTGAGGAACCGGACGCAGTAGCCGTTGGTGGTCAGGATGTTCATGAACAGGTTGGGCGAACCCTGCTTGTTGGCGTAGTCGCGGTCGTGGTGCACGGGCATGAAGTCGCGGGTCGCGATCGCCCCGGCGACGATCATCGTTGTGGTGATCGGGACTTCGAGCGGGGTGACCTCGTCGCCGATGGAGATGTCCGCCCAGCGCAGGGTGGTGGTGCGGCTCGCGGTGGTCGTCATGAAAGTCCTTCCGAATACGTCGCGCCGATGCCGCCGTGGACTTGCCGGGCGGTCGCGGCGACGCGCGCGCCGGCCTCCGCGGCCCAGGATTCGGTCTCAGGCTCTTCGGTGAAGGTGAAGTCCATGCCCCGCCTACCCAACCGGCCGGAACTGGTGCAGCACCAAGTCTTCAGAGCCAGGACCGTCGAAACTTTGGTAACACACCTCGACCGGCATCCCCGTTCTCACGTCGGCCGGGTCGATGCCGGTCAGGTTGGATACCAGCCGCACGCCCTCTTCGAGTTCCACCAGCACGACGACGTAGGGATATTCGAAGAACGGGAACTTCGGTTCGTGCGGCATCACGTAGCTGTAGACGGCGCCGCGCCCCGACGACTCGACGGTGTCCCAGTCCAGGGAACGGCAGTGGGGGCACATCGGGCGGGGCGGGTGGCGCAGCTGTCCGCATCCGCCGCAGCGCTGGATCAGCAGCTTGTTGTCCCGCAACCCGTTCCAGAAGAACTCGGTGTCCTTGGTGATGGCCGGCGCAAGTCGGGTCGCCATCAGCGCTCCGGCCTGAATCGCAGCACCCGGAATCGCTGCCGTCCCAGAACTTCTCCGTTCTGGTCGGTGTAGGTCGTCAGCCAGGTCAAAAAGAAGCCGGTGCCCAGCGCCGTCTTCTTCTCCTCGGAGACCGATTCGTACACCGTCGTCGCGCTGATGATGTCGCCCAGGCGCGGGTAACGCTCGATCTCGAACTCCGAGTTGGTCGCCACGGTGCTGGTGTAACCGGCCTCGTCCAGGAACGCCGTTGGGTTGCCTTTGATTTCGACGGGAGCGCCACCGCGCTCGCCGATGCCCTCCAGGAGCGGTGACGGCATGGTCCAGGTCTGCAGCATCACCGGCGGCGACACGATGCCTCCGAACCGCGATCTCTCGGCGAACTCCGGGTCGAGGTAAACGGGATTCATGTCGGCCATCGCGTACGCCCAGTGCCGGATCATCGGCTGGTTGACCGGATCTGGGGCCAGCGAGGGCTTTCCGGTGCCGCCGGTCGGTTGACCGACCAGGGCCTTAACCTTGGCGCTGACGGTGTCTGAGTCGGTCACTTGTGGCTGTCCTCCTAGTTTTCCTTTGGCGCGAAGGCCACGAGAACGAAAGTTCAGATGACGTCATCCAAGTAGACCGGCGCCCGTCGCGGCTCCCGCGACACCTGGGAAGGATTGCGCGTCGGGAAGGGAAGGAATCGCGGTGGAAAAGCGGTCCGCACGGCGGCCTCCCGAAATAACCATTCCGACACATTAGGGTGATGTGTCTTGCGGCCTTGTGTTTACCCTGGCGCCCCGTCCCTGTCAACACCGGGCCGAAGCGCGAAAACGGTGTGCAATTCGCGTGGTCGATGATTGACCGCACGGCACCGCGGGTGTACACCAAGTGGTTAGATGACCGACGTTGGGGTGAGGAACCGCATGACCAAGCTGCAAACTCCGGGATCCCTTGTCGACACCTATCAGCTCTACATCGACGGCAGATGGATCGAACCGGAGGACGGCCGCTACGACGACATCAACCCGGCCACCGAAGAATCCATCGGCACCGCCCCCGACGCGAGTGTCACCCAGGTCGGCGCGGCGATCGGCGCCGCGCGTGCGGCCTTCGACACCGGGCCCTGGGGCCGGACGGGCCCCGACGAGCGGGCCGGCTGCCTGAACCAGCTGGGTGAGGCCCTGCTCAAGCACGCCGACGAGATCTTCGCGCTGTCCCAGGTCGAATGGGGCTGCGTCACAAACGAGCGGATGATGCAAATCGACGGCGCCGGCTACATGTCCATGCATGCCGCCCAGCTCGCCACCAAGCTGATCGACGAGCCGGTCACCGGGATCGGCGCCGGAACGACGTTGCTGCGCCACGAGCCGCTCGGTGTCGTCTCGATCCTCACGCCGTGGAACTTCCCGCACTGCCTCAACGTCATGAAGGTGAACAACGCGCTGGCCGCGGGCAACACCGTCGTGCTCAAACCCTCGCCGCTGACGCCGCTGGCCGGGCTCGCGCTCGCGCGCATCATCGACGAGGAGACCGACATCCCGCCCGGTGTGGTCAATGTCGTCACGCCGTCGGGCCTCGAGGCCGCCAAGCTGCTCACGACGGATCCGCGCATCGACATGATCAGCTTCACCGGCAGTTCCGCGGTTGGTTGCGAAGTCATGCGGTCGGCGGGCGACGCCATGAAGAGGCTGTTGCTGGAGTGCGGCGGGAAGTCGGCCAGCATCATCCTCGACGACACGCAGGTGACCGACGACATGCTGCGGCAGATGCTGTTCGACTGCTGCTCGTTGCATGCCGGGCAGGCCTGCATCCTGCACAGCCGGCTGCTGCTTCCCGATTCGCTGCACGACGAAGTCGTCGATCGGCTCGTCGCGCTGGCCCGCGACGTCAAGGTAGGTGACCCCACCGACCCGGCGGTACAGATGGGGCCGCTGATCAGCGCGGCGCAACGCGACCGGGTGCAGGCGCACGTCGACGGCGCGGTCCACGACGGCGCGACGCTGGCCACCGGCGGCGGTCGCCCTGTCGGACTGGACGTCGGCTACTACTTCGAACCGACGATTCTCACCGGCGTGCAACCGGATTCGACGATCGCGCAGGAGGAAGTGTTCGGCCCCGTGCTCTCGGTGCTGCGCTACCGCGACGACGACGACGCCGTCGCGATCGCGAACAACTCGTGCTACGGGCTCTCCGGTGCGGTGTGGGGCGCCGACGTGGACCGGGCGCTCGCGGTCGCCCGGCGGATGCGCACGGGCCAGGTCGCGGTCAACGGCATCGGGCCGGGCGACGCGCCGTTCGGCGGTTACAAGCTGAGCGGGTTCGGCCGGGAGAGCGGGGGGATCAGCGGCTTGCATCAGTACATGGAGGTGAAGGCCATCGGAGTTCCGGCGTGACGGGACACCGCGCCGGGCTCCACACCGTCGCACTCGCCAGTGAGATCTGAAGTTCCTACACCGCAGAGCTTTTCGTCGACCTCGGCGCCGAGGTCACCCAAAATTGAGCCAGCCGGAGATCCGTTGCGCCGGTGGGGTCCGTTCCCGGGCGGAGTCGGCGACCCGCAGCGCTCCGGACTTTCGAGTACTCAACGCCGGAAAGCGCCGCGCTACGCTCGATCTGGCCGAGCCGGGCGATCTGACGGCGGCCCGCGAGCTCATCGCGCGAGGCGCACGTGCTCATCGAGGATTTCGGGCCGGGAACGTTGGAACGCCGCGGGCTGCCGGCCACAAGTTTTCGCCCTTGGCGGGGATTAAAATCGGGTGACTTGCCGTAGTAAGTGTGTATGACAAACCCAGGAGGCGAAATGACTGATCATCGTCACGTCGAATGGGACCCTGGCACGCGCCGCATACTGACGGCCCGGCTCTTGTTGCGCCCTTGGCAGCTCGACGACGACACCGCCGCCTGTGGGATATATGGGGCCGCGGAGGTTTCGCGTTGGCTGTGTCCGGCGCTGCCCGTGATCACCGACGACGCGCACATGCGTCAACTCTTGGGCGCGTGGATCGCCGAAAGCGACGCGACCGGCCTGCCCCTGGGCCGATGGGCGATTACCGATAGAGACTCTGGCGACCTGATCGGTGGAGTGGCACTGCTTCCACTTCCACCTGGCCGCACCGATCTTGAGATCGGATGGCAGGTCGCACCGGCGCTGTGGGGTCGCGGCTATGGCGCGGAAGCCGGTCATGCGGTGGCTCATCACGCATTCACAAATGTTGGTGTCAGTGAGGTCTTCGCAGTCGTGCGGCCAGGCAATCATCGCGGGGTGGCCACGGCGCGGCGAGTGGGCATGGAATGGGTCGGTGAGACCGACAAGTACTACAACTTGTCCCTTGAAATCTACCGACTGAACAAAGCCGATTTGGATTTGCCAGAGCCGGCCTGCGCACCGGCGCCGGGATCGCACTAGTCCCGAATGCCACAGTGGTGCGGCCTCTTGCGTGTCCCGGCGCTGACCAATCTGGATAAGGCCCGGCCATTAGCTGTCGCCGCGGGGTCACCCTGGACCATAGACCGGAGGGCCCGCTTCCGACGGGCGGTATGACCCGGAGCGCGGGAGGCTCAGGGGCTTAGCGACTTAATACATGGTAGAAGGTGACCTGCGCCTCGCCGTTCTCAGCGAACTGGGCCAACGCTCGCACGCTCAGCGCGAAGTGTTCGGTTTGGACGTGGAGATCGACACCGTGCTGGTTTCGGAATCGCTGATAAAGTGTGAAATGTCCTGGCTGATCCCGGTCTTCGTGGAGCCGGAAGGTGCTCACGTCTCCTTCGGCCAGCGACTGCGGGATTAGCTCAGAAAGCGCAATCCGCAATTCGTCTTCTCTGCCTGGCAAGGCCGTGGCCTCAGTGATCAGGACCACTTCTTCATCTGAGCCGTACATGGTTGACACTCCTTCATCGCCGCCGCAAGGCTGTGAATAGATACGGCACTGAGTAATTAATCTGCGGCCGACGTCATTTCGTGTACACGTCGTCACATCGGTGGTTGCCTTAGGCATACGTTCTGACGTCGCCTGCCGCCGGGTAAACGTATCTCGCGGCCACTTTACTTCCCGGTCTTTTGTTCTGGGGATTACAACCGGCTTCCGTCAATCCAGTCATGACTCGCCAGCACCGGCTGCCTGCAAAGTGCTGACGTCAAATCGGCGGCAGACGACTCCGGCTGCACCGGTTCTCAACTGTGCGCTGGCTCCTCACCGAAGCGCGAAGCTCTTGTCCCCTGATTGCCCAGGTTGATGTCGCGAAGCTTCGCCCCTCACGCGGTGATCGAGAGCGAACACCGTCACGGCATTGCGGTGTCGGCAGTTGATCTGGGCGCCCCGGCAGAACTCACCCGGGTGAAACAACGGGCGGGTGATGACAGATCACCCCGCCGAACAGCAGATTGATAGCAGTTCGAGTCGACACGAAGCCGGGCGTAATCACCAGGGCTACAACTCTTGTTGTTGGGCAAAGGGCCCAGCAGAAGTCGCCGAGAATTCAGCAGCAGAAAGGTTCACCATGCACTTCGATTCCAAGAAGGTAATCGTCGTCGGAGGCAGCGCCGGTATGGGCCGGCAGGTCGCCGTTGACATCGTGCGCCACGGCGGCAGCGCGGTGATCGTTGGCCGGTCAAAGGACCGTGTTGATGACACGGTCGTCGAACTGACCGGCGCGGGCGGTCAAGCCTGGGGGGTCACCGCCGAGTTGACCGATCGTAGCGCGGTGGGCGACGTCCAGCGCGCCGTCATCGAGAATCACGGCGACGCGACACTGTTGGTCAACGCAGCTGGATTCTTTGTTCCCAAACCGTTTCTCGAGCACGACGCGCTGACCTACGACTCGTACATGGAGCTCAACTACGCCTTGTTCTTCCTGACGCAGACCGTCGTCGAGGGCATGATCGCCCGCGGGGAGGGTGGCTCCATCGTCAACATCGGCAGCATGTGGGCGCATCAGGCGATCGGTCTGACCCCGTCGTCGGCGTACTCCATGCAAAAGGCCGGACTTCATGCGCTGACCCATAACCTCGCGATCGAACTCGCCGAACATCAGATCCGCGTCAACGCTGTGGCACCCGCCGTCGTCAAGACACCGCTCTACGAGGGTTTCATCCCGAAGGGCGAGATCGACGCCACACTCGCCACTTTCGCGCCGCTTCACCCCCTGGGGCGCGTCGGCACCCCGGCCGACGTCGCCAACGCCGTTACGTACCTCCTCTCCGATGAGGCCAGTTGGGTCACCGGCGCGATTCTCAACGTCGATGGCGGCATCATGGCGGGCCGCAACTAATCCGGCACGCCGGCGCTTCCAGGCTGTGCGAACGAAGGAGATCAAGTGTCACACAACTACAGCAAGAACCCTGCCGCGGTTGCCGCGCTAACCCCCGAGCAGTACCGCGTCACCCAGGAGAGCGGCACGGAGCTTCCGTTCACGGGCGAGTACTGCGACAACCATGAACCCGGCATCTACGTCGACGTTGTCTCTGGTGAACCGCTTTTCGCCTCGGTAGACAAATTCGACAGCGGAAGCGGTTGGCCCAGCTTCACCCGGCCCATCGGCGCGGACAGCCTTATCGAGAAGCGCGACCGCAGCCACTTCATGGAGCGGGTCGAGGTGCGATCCGCCCACGCCGACAGCCATCTGGGGCACGTATTCCCTGACGGCCCCGCACAAGCGGGCGGCTTGCGCTACTGCATCAACTCGGCGTCCCTGCGATTCATCCACCGCGACGAGCTGGAAGCCCAGGGTTATGGGCAGTATCTGCGGTTGTTCACCAAAGATGAATCGGAGCGGCACCAAAGCGTCGGCGAGGAGAAATCATGACTGACCACAAGATCGCCGTCCTTGCCGGTGGCTGCTTTTGGGGTATGGAGGACCTGTTTCGCGAGCGTCCCGGTGTGGTGTCCACCCGGGTCGGCTACACCGGCGGCAGTAACACCCATCCCACCTACCGCAATCACCCCGGCCACGCGGAGGCCATCGAAATCACCTACGACCCAGGCGAGACCGATTACCGGGCATTGCTGGAATTCTTCTTCCAGATCCACGACCCGACCACCAAGAACCGTCAAGGCAACGATGTCGGAACCAGTTACCGATCAGCGATCTTCTATCTCGACGACGAGCAAAAGCAGATCGCGGTGCAGACCATTGCCGACGTCGAAGAGTCAGGTCGCTGGCCCGGCCCCGTCGTCACCGAAGTGAGCCCGGCCGGCGAGTTTTGGGAAGCCGAACCCGAGCACCAGAACTATCTGCAGCGGTATCCATCCGGCTACACCTGCCACTACGTCCGCCCCGAGTGGACGTTGCCCAATTGCGGTAATGGTGCCGGCGGCGGGGGGCCAGTCGGGGCGGAACATGCCGAGCCCAGTCAATAACGACGTCGGCCCGGCTGCTTCGCCCGATTGGCAGGTGCTGCTGAGTGCGTACGCGCCGCTGGTGCTCTTTCGGGCTGTATCTGCAGTGGTTTCGTCGCGGCTTGGCGACCGGCGAGCGGCGGTGACGGGATGACTCAGAACCCGAATCTTGCTGCACTATCGGCGGCAGGGGTATCGGTCTGGTTGGACGACTTGTCGCGCGACCTGCTGCAGTCCGGCAAGCTGCGGCAGCTGATCGACACGAGAAGCGTTGTCGGCGTGACTACTAACCCGTCCACCTTTGAGCGTGCGCTGACAAACGGCCGCGCCTACGATGGCCAGATCGCCGAGCTGACGGGCCGAGGTACCGACATCGACACCGCGGTCCGCACGGCGATCACGGACGACGTCCGGGCGGCGTGCGATGTACTCCGACCGCAGTGGGAGGCCTCTGACGGGGTCGACGGGAGAGTCTCCATTGAGGTCGATCCCTCGCTGGCGCACGACACCGAGGCAACGGTCACGCAGGCCGTCGAGCTGACAAAGGTGGTCGACCGGCCCAACGTGTTCATCAAGATACCGGCGACCACAGCGGGGCTGCCCGCGATCACCGCGACGCTGGCCAAAGGTGTCTCGGTCAACGTCACGCTGATCTTTTCTGTCCAACGGCATCGAGCGGTGATGGACGCCTATCTGGCCGGCATCGAGGCCGCCAGGCAGGCGGACGCTGATATCTCCCAAATCCACTCCGTGGCATCACTGTTCGTGTCGCGAGTGGACGCCGAAGTCGACAAGCGACTCGAGGCGATCGGCACCGATGAGGCGCGCAGACTGCGAGGACAGGCGGGCATCGCCAACGCCCGACTGGCCTACGCGGCCTACCAGCAGGCCTTCGAAGCCGAGCCACGCTACGCCGAGCTGCGCGCCGCGGGTGCTCGCGTGCAGCGGCCGTTGTGGGCTTCCACCGGTGTAAAGAACCCCGCTTACCCTGACACGAGGTACGTCACGGAACTTGTGGCACCAAACACGGTCAGCACCATCCCTGAGGCGACGCTGGAGGCGGTGGCCGACCACGGCGTCATCGCCGGTGAGACCATGGCGGGCCAGGCGGTAAAGGCGCAGGAGATGTTCGACCAACTGACCGCAGTCGGTGTCGATCTGCCGGACGTATTCGCTGTACTCGAACACGACGGGGTGGCCAGGTTCGCGGCGTCCTGGTCGCGGGCACTTCACCGCTAAATACCTTGCGCTCTGCGGGTTTCACCCGTCACGCCAGGCGTCCGGGTCCGAAGAACAATGAGGAGGAATTGTGAGCGGCTACGTCGCAGGCGTTATCGGTGGCATTGTCGGCGGACTCGCAATAGCCGCGCTAGGCATGGCCTACGGCGCGGTGAGTGGGCGGGGATTGTGGACGCTACCCAACAGTATCGGCGGGCTCATCTTGGGCCCAAGACGGACACACACCAGGGCGTTTGGTGTGGCCACCCTGGTCGGCGGGGCCCTGCACGTCACGCTCTCGGCGGTGTTCGGCATCGTCATCGTTCTTGTCTCGCAGGATTTCACGCACGCGTAACTCTCAACTGGTCTGGTGGCGGGCGTGGCGCTCTGGCTCATCAACTATGTTGGCGTCGGCGCGATTGATTCTGGCGCACGGGGGGTGGCGAGGGTCAATCCCGTACCGATCGCGCTCGGGCTGCACCTGCTATTCGGATTGATCACCAGTGTGGTCGCTGTCCTGATCCTGCGACCATGAGATCTGGCGGTCGCCAATTGTTGCCGCCGGCTCGTAATCGACTGCCGCTAGGCGTCTTCCAACGCCTCGCCAAGCGATTGAAGAGCCTTGTTGTGTTGCGCGTTGACCAGCGTATGACCCACCAACAACGCGGTGACGACGGGCCATTCCATGATCCCGAACAGGGCCATCGCGCCAACGCCGGCATAGAAAGCCAGATGCTCCGGTCCGGGCAGCATCAGGCCGATGTTCCACGGCGACGACGGGGTAACCACGCGCCCGCACCGAGCTCTCGCTTTATTGATCAATTCAGTTGACCTCCTGTTCCGGACCTTGAGCGATCGGCGCTTGCCGGCTGGGCCCATCCGGGCTTGGCGTCGTTGACAATTCGCCGCTGCCGGGTCCTCCAATCGAGGCCTTCGATCGTTATGGGCACGTGCTGGGTTGCCGCGGCGCAGAGCAATTCGCGCAATTGTTTTCGACCGCGGTTCAGCCTCGAACTCACGGTTCCTTGCTGGGTGTCCGTCATGGCGGCGATCTCCTTGTAGGAGTAGCCCGCAATATCGGCGAAATACACGACCGTGCGGAACTGCTCGGGCAGGCGCATCATTGCCGCCTTGAGGTTGGGATTCGGCAGCAGTTCGAGCGCCCGGTCTTCGGCAGATCGTAGGCCCCCGGGCGTGCGTGGGGCGCTGGCGGCCAGCTGTCGATCGGAGACCTCCCCACTCGGATGTTCCGCGGGACGGCGCTTTTGCCTCCGGTAGCTGTTTATGTTGGTGTTGGTCATGATCCGTCGCAGCCACGCCTCGACGTTTGTTCCCCGCTGGAATGCCCGGAATCCGGCATACGCGTTGAGCATCGTTTCTTGAACCAGATCCTCGGCATCCACTCGATTGGACGTCATCCGAAGAGCTTGCCGATGCAGCCGCTCGAGAAGCGGGATGACTGCGCTTTCGAATTCAGCGGTCAGGGTGACGTCTTGCGCCTTTGTGCAATCAGCGTGCTCGCGGCTCACGTTACGTCCCCGCCATCGCGAAAAGCATTGGCATGCAGGGCGGCGCGCCATCGCGTGCTCGAGCCGGACAGGACCGGGCCGCAGGGGAGCGGTGCGGGAGAACGGTCCTGCCCTGCGCTGTGGTCCATGCCCCACGGGAGAACGAGGACCGTATGCGCGAACGTCTGAACCCAGCGGTCATTGCATCACCTTCTTTCGGCCACTAAACACACGCGGCCAATTCGCCGTTGAAAAACCCGACCTGAGTTCGCGGACCGATCGGGGGCAACTTCGTCGCGCCGGCGGTCGGTTACGTTTGTTCCGTTGCCGATCCCGAACCACGCAGCCCGGCCGCGGGTACGGCCCTTTCTCGCCTCCACAAGACCTCCGGTTGTCGTTCCGGTGCCAGGATCTAGCGCGACGGGGTGAGTGGTCATCACCCGCCGGGGCAAATCATCCGGGTGACCGCGCAGGCCGGCCCTTCGCCTTCGACCTGCGCGATCGGCCCAATCGTCGGGGCCGCGCAAACTTTCATGGCGACTTCGATGACGAAACTGTTGAGGTCGATGCGCACAGATCGCCGAATTCGTGGACGGCGCTCACGGCGGTTCGTTTGTCGTCTATCACCCGGGTGAGTGGCGAAGGTGGGCGACGACAGTTCACCCCTCTGGACGTCATGATTCAAAACGTCTACAGCTGCGCACTGCGTGCCGTTGTCTCAACAGCAGCGCATCCGCCAGCGCAACCAAGACCTCGCGGATATGGAATGGAGACGGCACAGATGGGGATTTCTGAATTCGATGATGTGCAAGCCCATCTGCTCGAACCAGAAGAAAGCCTGGACTCGGAACAAACGGGCGTCGACCTCGACGAGGGCTACTCACCCCCGGAACGGCCCCGTGAACTTCGGGCCTGGGGTCTCACCGCGAGGGAAGCGCGGACCCATGAAAGTCTGGCGCGCCGACTGGCCCGTGAGGTACCCGACGTGACCGATCAGTGGGATGGCGACGGAATCGGTGATAGCGCCGACAGCGACGGGGAGCCTATCGACGACCAGGTCGGCGACATGCGCGCAGGTCGGCTTGTCGCCTTCGATGTCGACCCTACGGACCCCGGGACGGATTACCTCGCCCACGACGTCGGCATTGACGGCGGCGCCGCCTCGGCCGAGGAAGCCGCCATGCACATCGTTGTCGACGAAGACACCGGCGCCGGTGAGGGAGGCGTCTTTGACGACCTCTCGTTCGGGTAGTGGGTGAGATTCGAGCCGCAATGATCCGCATCGTGATCCTCGGCGGCGGCCCGGCCGGCTACGAGGCGGCATTGGTCGCGGCTGCACGAGATCCCGCCGTAGCCCGCGTCACCGTCGTCGATTCCGACGGGGTCGGCGGCGCTGCGGTGCTGTGCGACTGCGTGCCATCGAAGACCTTTATCGCCTCCACCGGGCTACGCACCGAACTGCGACGGGCGACCCGCCTGGGTTTCGACATCCACATTGACGACGCCAAGGTCTGTTTGGCGGACATCCACCAGCGGATCAAGATGCTCGCTGCCGAGCAGTCGGTGGATATCACCGCCCAGCTGCTGAGCATGGGTGTCGAGTTGATCGCGGGCCGCGGCGAGCTGGTCGATGCGGCTCCCGGTCTGGCGCGTCACCGCGTCAAGGTGAGCGCGCGCGACGGCAGCACCACGATCCGCGATGCCGATGTGGTTTTGATCGCCACCGGCGCGAGCCCCCGGGTCCTGCCGTCGGCGCGCCCGGACGGCGAGCGCATCCTGACCTGGCGCCAGCTCTACGGCCTGGACTCGTTGCCCGACCACCTGATCGTGGTGGGATGCGGGGTGACCGGGACCGAATTCGCCAACGCCTACAACGAATTGGGCGTGAGTGTAACGCTGGTAGCCAGTCGCGACCGAGTGTTGCCGTACGAGGACGCCGACGCCGCGCGGGTGCTCGAGGAATCCTTCACCCAACGCGGGGTCAAATTGATCAAACACGCGCGGGCGCAATCCGTGCGGCGCATCGGCGAGCAGGTGGTCGTGACAATGACCGACGGCCGCACCGTTGAGGGCAGCCACGCGTTGATGACACTCGGTTCCGTGCCCAACACCCGCCGGCTGGGTTTACAACGCGTGGGCATCGAACCCGGGCCCAGCGGCTACATCGCCGTCGACCGGGTGTCACGGACATCGGCCGTGGGCATTTACGCCGCGGGGGACTGCACCGGCGTTCTGCCGTTAGCCTCGGTTGCCGCGATGCAGGGCCGAATCGCGATGTATCACGCGCTCGGTGAGGCCGTAGGGCCGCTCCGGTTGGGCACCGTCGCGGCGACGGTGTTCAACCATCCGGAGGTCGCGACGGTGGGTGTCTCGCAGACCGCGATCGACCGCGGCTCGATTCAGGCCCGCAGCATCACGCTGCCGTTGAAAACCAATGCGCGGGCCAAAATGTCGGAACTGAGCCAGGGCTTCGTCAAGCTATTCTGCCGGCAGGACAGCGGCGTGATCATCGGCGGCGTGGTGGTCGCGCCGATCGCTTCGGAACTGATACTGCCGATCGCGATGGCTGTTCAAAACCGGATCACCGTCGACGATTTGGCGCAGACGCTGGCGATCTATCCGTCGCTGTCCGGCTCGATCACCGAGGCGGCTCGCCGGCTCATAGCCCGCGACGATCTGAACTGATGCGCGAACCAAATCGGCCGACTGCCATGCGGTCCCGGGCATGGTTCATCCCGCATCGCCTCGCTCGACCAGCGATCGCCATCGCCGGACTGCCAGTGGCGCTGTGGTGGCTGCAACCGTGGAAATTGTTGGTCAGGACCACCGCCGATGAAAGGCTGCCGCCGGGAGCGCGGACCACCCGCCGTGGAGAATTCACCGGTCACATCCATCGAACCAGTGGTGTCGCGCGCCTCGTAACCCTGGCTGACGGGGCACAAATTCTGCGGCTGGAGAACCTGCACACCACCTTCGGACCAGGACTGCGCGTGTGGCTCAGCGACGCACCCGTAGACCATGCACGGTTCCCATGGCGAAAGTTTGCACACGGCACTCACATAGACCTCGGTCGCCTACGCGCCAACCGGGGGAACGCCGATTACGTCGTGCCCAATGGGGTCGATACCGACACGCTCAGGAGTGTAATCCTGTGGTGCGAGCGCTTCAGAGTCCCCTTCGGCGCGGCGCAATTACACCCCGGATCCGATGATTCCCTCCGCCCTTGCAAGGGGTCGCCGCAACCTTCGCGTCGCACATCATTCCTCACCCGCGGCTTGCGCGTTATCACCCGGGTGAATCGTGCTGAGGAGTGATGACAGAAGGCCCGGCGGCGGGGAATGCTCGTGCTGGGGATCTCCACAGCCGGCTGCCACGCCGCAGTCGAGGACTCCGTGGCCGGCCAAGGAACAGCACGACCTCACGCGATCGATCCCCGACGCTCGGTGGATACCCGAATATCAAACAGGAGAAGAGATATGGAGGCGGTCCCAGTTCACCGTCGACCGCGGAAGGCGGCACCGACCACCTCGGTTGTGATCGTCGGCAGCGGGTTCGCCGGTTTCGAGTGCGCGCGCCGACTGGTCCGACGGCTAGCCAGGGCGGGTGCCTCGGATGTGAGGGTGACCATAGTTTCACCGGTCGACTACCTGCAGTACACGCCATTGCTCGCGGATGTCGCCGGAGGGCTCGTCGACCCGAGGTTTGTCTGTGTTCCGCTGGCCGGAACGCTCAAGGGCGTGCGGGCGGTGCGTGGCCACGTCGATAGCGTTGACTTCGACCGGCATCTGCTGTCGTTCACCGATCCGGAGGGCCAAGTAGGGACGCTGTCCTGGGATCGGCTGGTCTTGACGCCGGGCTCGGTGACCCGGCTGTTCGATATACCCGGCTTGGCCGAATACGCGCACGGGCTGAAGTCGACGGCCGAGGCGCTGTATCTGCGTGATCGCGTGATCGAGCAGTTGGAACTGGCTTGCGTGGACGAGAATGAGAAGCGCGCGGCCGCGCGACGCACGATTGTCGTTGTCGGTGCGTCGTATTCCGGCTCCGAATTGACGGCGCAGCTGCGTGCGCTCGCCGACGCCGCGGCGAAGCAGATGCATTTCGATCGGGCCTCGGTGCGGTTTGTGCTGCTGGACTTGGCCAACCGGGTCATGCCCGAGCTGGGGCAGAGGCTCGGCGACGCCGCGATGCGCGTGTTGCGCTCGCGCGGAATCGACGTGCGGTTAGGCACCACCCTCAGGGAGGTTCACGCCGATCATGTCGTGCTCATCGACGGTTCGCGCATCGACACGTACACGGTTGCGTGGGTGGCCGGCGTGACCCCCTCACCGCTGATCGCCACGCTGGGATTGGAAACCGAGCGGGGCCGGCTCAAGGTGCGGACCGATTTGCAGGTAACCGGTCATCCCGACGTGTTTGCCGCGGGCGACGCCGCCGCCGTTTCGGACCTAACCCGGCCTGGCAAGATCGCCCCGCCGACCGCCCAGCACGCGACCCGACAAGGGAAGACGTTGGCCCGCAACGTCGCAGCAAGTCTCGGCTACGGCCGGCGAAAAGACTATCGCCACAGCGACAAGGGCATGGTGGTCGACTTGGGTCCGCGCTACGCCGTCGCCAATCCGTTGGGCGTGCACCTGTCGGGCTATCCCGCGAAGCTCATCACCCGCGCCTACCACCTCTACGCGCTTCCCCGGTTAGTCAACCGCTGGGCGGTCGCACTCGCATATCTCACCGACGTCTTCTTTGCCCGCACCGTGTTGTCGATGGGATTTGCTTCCGGTGTCGACGCCGGATTCGCTGCCGGCGGAGTGGTCCGGCTACCGCAGGCGGCAGGGGCAGAATGAAATTCGACGCCACCACGGTTGTTTTTGCCTTTCCCCCGGCGCCGCAGGTGATTCGCCGAGGTCGTATCCCAGCAGCACCCCTATTTCCGCTTTGTTCGGGTTGATCACCACAGCGAGACGGAGCACCAATGACTGTCGTCAACAAAGGATTTCGTGGACGCCGTGCTGAATCGGGCCCCGAACTGCCGCCCGGCCAGCATTTGACCGGGGACTTTCCTGTCCTGCAAGCAGGACCGACTCCGCGGATCGATCTCGATGACTGGCGATTCACCATCCGCAACGAGCTCGGCGCCGAACATTCGTGGACCTGGGCCCAGCTCAAGCTCCTGCCCAGCGAGAGGCTCAACGTGGACATCCACTGCGTCACCACGTGGTCCAAGCTGAATACCAAGTGGGAAGGCGTCTCTCTGGACACACTCTTCGAATCGATCGACACTGCTGCCGGATTCGCATTGGTCGGTTCCTACGGTGGCTACACCACCAACCTTCCGCTGGGCGACCTTCTCGGTGGTAAGGCCTGGATTGTCTACGCGTACCAGGGCGCGCCGCTCGGCCCGGTGCACGGCGGCCCGGCACGACTACTGGTACCGCACCTGTATTTCTGGAAGTCCGCGAAATGGGTGAGATCCATTGAGCTGCGCGACAGCGACACGCCGGGGTTCTGGGAGGGGCTGGGCTACCACAACTACGGCGATCCGTGGCGAGAACAACGCTACGCCGGGGATTGACGACGGCTGTGGACGTCCGCGTCAATGGGAAGCTGCAGTGGCGGGTCGCGCGCGTGGTGCACTCTGAATCCCAGACCGAGTCTGCGCAAACGATCGGACTGACCGTGCCGGGCTGGACCGGCCACTTGGCCGGCCAGCACATCGATCTCAAGCTGACCGCCGAGGACGGATACAGCGCGCAACGCAGCTACTCACTGAGCAGACCGGCCGACGGCGAGCGCATCGAGCTCACTGTGCAGCAGATTCCAGACGGGGAAGTCTCGCCCTATCTCAACGGGCTCGTCGCCGGCGACGAGATCGAACTCCGAGGACCCATCGGCGGCTGGTTCGTCTGGCGGCCCGACCATGAGGCTCGGGTTCTGCTCGTCGGTGGCGGATCGGGAATCGTGCCGTTGATGGCCATGCTGCGACAGCGGGTAACGGTCGGGAGCGCCGACTTTCGGTTGGTTTATTCGGTGCGCAGTCCCGACGACGTGTATTACGCCCAAGAGCTGCGCCGGCTCGAGCGCGACTGTGACTGGCTGCAGATCGCATTGGTCTACACCAGGGTGGCCGCGCCGCAGACCACCCGGCCGCCCGGCCGGGTCCGCGCCGCCGACCTCGTGTCGACGGAATGGGTGCCCGGCGACGTCGCGCGCGTCTACATATGCGGCCCAACGGGATTTGTGGAGTCGGTGACCGCGAAGCTGATCGAACAGGGGCATCAGCCGTCCGCCATCCGGACCGAGCGGTTCGGGCCGAGCAGTTGATCGAAGAAACGAGGAGTGATGACCGAACCAATGCACGTAGACGGTAACGCGGTCGCGGGCGCCGTCGCAGAAGTGCTCGGACTCGACGCCACCGCTATGACATTGACCTGCGGGAAATGCTGTCGCAGTGGGCCCTTCGCTGAAAGTCACGTCTATCACCGCGGGCCCGGCGTCGTGGTGCGGTGCCCGTGCTGCGAAAACATCCTGGCCCGGCTTGTGCGAACGCCCACCGATGTGTGGCTGGACTTCCGCGGCGCCGAGTCCTGGCGTGTCCCCATCCCGGCGGACTGATGGAGTCCCTCGACGCACTCGCCGGCCGGGTGCGCACCGCCGACATCGTGGACGCCATGGGGCGACTGCACCGCCATCGGTGTCATCTCCTCGACCTGGTGAGCCCCACTCCCGGTCGCCAGCTCTTCGGTCCCGCCGTGACCATCGCCTACTTCCCGGCGTGCCGGGCCGCTCTCCCGCCCGAGCGCTACAACTTCAAGAGGTTGTTCTACGACGCCATCAAAGGCGGCGCCGACGGGCGCGTGCTGGTCCTGGCCAGCAACGGCTACACGGACGCGTCACTGGGCGGTGGGACTAAGCTATCTCGGGTCAGCAACCATCGGCTCGCCGGCATTCTCGCGGACGGGCGGCTGCGCGACTTCGCCGAGCTCCAACGCTTCAACCTCGCCATCTATTGCCGAGGCGAAACAACGCGGTGGGGCGGCGATTCCGTCACCCCCTACGAGGCGAACCGCCCCGTCGTGGTCGCCGGGGTGGCGGTCCGTCCCGGAGACTACGTCTTTGCCGACTCCTCGGGCGCCGCCGTCATACCCGCCGGCGATGTGCGCGCCGTACTACGCGCCGCCAACCAAGTCGCGGTGCAGGACGCTGCAGCCATCGCCACGATCAGAAACGAAACCTCAACCACACCGGCAGGCAACGAGAACTGAGGGGTCGGTGCGGGAAGAATTGGGGACATCGACCGCGGGGCGGCTTGCTCGAGTGCGCCCTGGTCGAGAATACGCACCGCAGACCCGATTCATCGGCGGCCGCTCACCCGGGTGAATTACGCAGCCGGATGACGACATCTCGCCCCATCCGCACCGATAGTGGTCGTTGGTCTGAGTCAGCGACCTCCAACGCCGAGACCAACCGCCCTTCTCGGACAGCACATCTGGCGCAGCAACTCCGCGGCTCAGGAATCTATGACGAGAGGAAGACCCGATGACCAAGCCCGAATTTTTCGACACACCCGGATACGGCGAGATCGCCCGCACCCGTAACCACTACAGACAAGCGTTGCGCATCGGCGATCGCATCGAGATCTCGGGCCAAGGCGGCTGGGAGGCGGACTTCTCCTTGTCGGCCACGTCCCTGGAAAAGGAGATCGTCAAGGCGTTCGACAACGTCGAAAAGACCCTAGCCGAGGCGGGCGCCGGCTGGAGCGACGTCGTGAGCGTCCACTCCTACCACGTCCCCACCGCCGACGAAGCCATTGGTGATGAACACATGTCGGTGATGGTGGACCAGTTCCGCAAGCTGTTCGGCGAAAATCCGCCGGTGTGGACCGCCGTAGGCGTCGAGGCGCTCGCACTACTCAACCAGCATGTCGAGATCGAGGTCGTCGCCATCGTCGGACCCGGCAGCAAGTAGACGTCGGTATCAGGCCGCCGAAGTCGATGACTTACCCGTGAAACGGAAGCACCTGCCTCGAGGTGGTCGACGACTAGGGGCCAAGACCGGATCAAGCGTATGTCAGCCGGACTGAGGAGGATCGACCTGGACCGGATTCAGTACCCCGCTAGACCACATTAGCTTTTGCCACACAAGCTTTCAGTTTCAGACAGATTGGAGAACGGGTCAATGGACACCGTAAGCAGCATGCTGGATACCTATCCCAGGGAGCTCGGTCGTGTCGATAAGGCCAAACTGATCCGGTGCATCGAAACCTGTATCGAGTGCGCTCAGGCATGCACGGCGTGCGCGGATTCCGACCTCAGCGAAGAACGGGTCGCGCACCTCACGAAATGCGTTCGCACAAACCTCGACTGTGCCGACATGTGCGCGACGACCAGCCGCGTGCTGTCCCGTCATACCGAATACGATGCGAACATCACCCGCGCGGTGCTGGAGGCATGCGCGGTCACATGTAAGGCTTGCGGCGACGAATGCGAACTGCACTCAGTGCATCACGAGCACTGCCGCATCTGCGCCGCTGTCTGCCGGCGCTGCGAGGAAGCGTGTCGCGAGCTTCTTGCCGCACTGGGCTGAACGGCCCTCGTGTACAACCGGTGTCACTCACCATGAGATGTGGGTGAAGTGGGCCGCACGGCCGTCGGAGACCGTGATTGGGTGAGCCAGTGCAGCGCGTCGAGGGCGGCCGCGCAGCCGCTGGCCGCCGCGGTGACCGCTTGCCGGTAGCGCCGGTCGATCAGGTCGCCGGCGGCGAATACGCCGTCCACTGAGGTGCGGCTCGTCTCGTCGCGCGTCCGGACGTAGCCGCGGCCGTCGAGGTCGAGAAGCCCCGTCAATCGATCCGAGCGAGGCATCTGTCCGACGGCGACGAACACTGCGGCAATGTCGATGTCGTAATCGGCGGTGGTATCGGTGTTGCGCACCCGTAGGCCTGTGACGCCGTGTGTGCCGTGGATGGCCAGCACTTCACTGGACGTCAGGATCGTGACGTTCCGATGGGCGCGCAGCCGAGCGACGGCGATTGCCGATGCCCGTAGCCGGGGGCGGTGGTGGACGAGGGTCACGTGCCGGGCACGGTGGACAAGATAACTCGCCTCTTCGACCGCGGCGTCGCCACCGCCGACAACGGCGACCGCGCAACCGGTGAACTGCGCGCCGTCGAGTTTGGCGCTGGTGCTCACTCCGTGGCCCAAGAGGTCGCGCTCGCCCGGCACATCGAGCGGCCGGTCGACGGAGCCCATCGCGAGGACGACGGCTCGGGTGTGGTGCATTTCGTCGTGTATGGCGATCGTCTTGATGTCGCCGTGCAGATCGAATCGGTCGACGTCGCCCGCCTGAAGTTCGGCGCCGAAACGCTGTGCCTGGTAACGCATCGCGGCCGCCAGCGCGGGTCCACACACGGACGGACCGACGCCGGGGTAGTTGTCCACCGGCCCGGCGGCCATCAGCGCACCACCGGGCGCCTCGCCCTCCACGACGAGGGTGTCCAGTCCGGCTCGCGCGGCGTAGATCGCCGCGGTGTAGCCGGCGGGACCCGACCCGACGACGATGACATCACGAACCCGGCTCGCAGAACTCATCAGTCGGTGGTGGCGTGCTGGGTGCGCCGCGCGGCGGCCACACTCGCGGGCCAAGAGTCAGGCCGGCGGTGCCTGGCGTTGGCGAGTTGCGCCGATGGAGTCCGCCAACAGCCACAGGGCCAAGCCCAGCAGCGCGATGTCTTTCATCAGGAATTCGCCATTGGCCGACAGGACGGGAAAGCCACCCGCGGTCGGTTCACCAATCCCAGGCGTGCTGACCATAAAACTGAGCGTGCCGAGGAAGAACGCCGTCGCCAACACACCGCCGATTACCGAAGCCTTCGGGTACCACGGCCTCAACGCAAGCAATGCCGCCGTCACCAACTCCGCCGTACCCAGCAGTCGGCCGAACGCGCTGATCGACATGATCTGATAGACCCAGCCCAAAAACGGGCTGTGGGCCACGAACGGTGAAACGCCGTGGGACTCGTAGTAGGTGAATTTCATTGCGCCGAACCAGGATATGACGACGACCAGTCCGTAGCGCGCGATGAGTGGTGCGGCTCCGACTCGTAACCCACGATTTGTCCCCAGCCTGCCCTTGTTGGTCTCGCTGACGGCCATCAGATCCGTCTCCCTTCATTTGCAATTACTTGGCCATACGCCAGGATCGGCGGTTTCGCACGCACATCACTCCACTGAGCGCAGATAGAACGGTGGCCGCGTGCTCACCGCAGCCGACGTAGACAAAACGCGACTCCCGCTGCGCCGCAACGTCGGCCGCCACTTCTCGAAGCTTCGCAGGCAACGTCGTGGTAGCGACACTGCGCGCGATGCCGGAGATGTCGTCGCCGTCTTCGCCGAGAATCATCGAGGCGACATAGTCATGGACGAACAGAGCGTTCAGAAACCCTTTCGGGCTGCTCGATGCACCGCTACGCAGCAGAACCTCACAGTCGGCAACCGCGGCAAGGGCACTGACCGGTGAACCCCAGAACAGCACGGCTGCTTTGCGGTGGACAGTTGCCGCGTCCGCGGCTCGCGAGTCTGGCCGCCCTTCACGTCGACGCCAGGGCTCAAGCCCGATCATTTCTCGACTTCGATCGGGTACCGATCTCGCTGGGCCTATACCCGTCGGTTCGCGATCACGGGCACCGCATCATCCTCACCGGTATAGGCGCATCGCAATTGGCGGCCCTGGCGAGCTGGCGGCGGCTCGGTGCGGCCGGCAGGGCCGCGTGGTGGATCGATACGGAACATCTTCTAGAGAATCCGCGGCCGGTCACCTCCGACTCGCTGCTGGTCGTCACATCGCCGTCGGGGTCGAGCAGGCATGCACGCGCTTTGACCAACGAGCTCGGCCGGACCGTGAGACCAGCAGCGATGATCGCGATCACCGATGACCCGGCCAGTCCCCTTGCCGCGGTTGCCGACTGTGAGGTTCTGCTGCGTAGCGGTGCATCGAGCAGCCCGAAAGGGTTTCTGAACGCT